>CAZVOS010000573.1:0-2857 GCA_964628845.1 uncultured Bacteroidales bacterium
GTATATAAAGGACTGTGATTTGTAAGTGTAATGGTGAAACCTACTGTATCGTTACTGTAAATGGTATCATTCAAAAGTATGTCTGGAGTTGTCAGCATCTTTGTAACTCCTAAATCTATATAATGACATACAGGATTTACAATAACCAATTGTGTACAGGTTGCTGTATTACCACTAGCATCAGTTACTGTCCATATTACTGTGGTTGTACCTATATTATAAACCGTTGGGGCATTATTCGTTACACTAACAACCAAACAATTATCATCAGTTACTGGTATTCCCAAATCTATATTACTTGCAGTGCAGCAGCCATCATCTACTGTTACAATAGTATCTGGCGGACAAATAATAGTTGGTGCTTCAGTGTCAATAACTGTTACTGTTTGTGTGCTTGAAGCAGTATTTCCTGCGCCATCAACAACTGTCCATGTTACTGTAGTTATCCCCGAAGGATAAATGACAGGTGCATCATTAGTAATACTTATGATGATGCAATTATCATATGTAATTGGATTTCCCAAATCAATATTACTTGCAGTACAAACACCTGGTTCAGTAGAAACAATGATATCTGCAGGACTGATAATACTTGGAAATTCAGAGTCAATTACAGTTATTGTTTGTGCACAGCTAGCTGAATTGCCTGCACCATCAGTTATAGTCCATGTAACTATTGTATTATTAATTGAAAATTGAATAGGAGCATCATTAACAATACTGCTAATGATGCAATTATCTGATGCAATTGAAGTACCTAATACAACATTTGTTGCATAACATACGCCCAAATCAGTTGGAATTAATAAATCTGCAGGACAAATAATTGTTGGGTTTTCGTTATCCTCAACAGTTACAGTCTGGTCGCAGGTGGCAGTATTGCCTGCACCATCAGTTACAGTCCATGTAACGATGGTTGTTCCTATTGGGAATACGGCTGGAGCATTGTTGGTGATGCTTGCTACAGTGCAGTTGTCATCAACTACAGCTGTGCCAAGTGTTACATTAGAAAATGAAGAGAGATATTTTAGATGGCATTGATTCATTCGAACCCTCAATTAAAAAGCTAAATCAAGACGAATTGTTACATGTTTATAAGCTTTATCAAAATGTTAAAAATAATACTTTATCATTAAACACTTTTAATTTGCCATACAAACTGTTAGAAAGTATTAATGACTCTGATAACTGGGAAATATTACTTATTAAGTATGAGAATAAAATAATATCAGCCGTTTTTACATGTTTATATCAAAATATTTATTGTCCTGTATTTCTAGGATTGGATTATAATTTTCAATGTCAGTTTAGCATTTATAAAAAAACCCTATTCTTTGTTTTGAAAAGAGCTTTAGAAAGAAATGTGGATAAAATATATCTAGGCATAACTGCTAATGAAACCAAAAAAGCAATAGGAGCTTTTCAACACAAGCAAGTGGCTTTTCTTCAAGTTAAAGACAAATACAATCAAGAATTGATTGACAGTATGGCATTTGAGAAATAGTTATGAAATTAATTTCCTAATTTTCCTCCGAGTACAGCCGTTTTTTTAAACGATTTTATTTTACCCGAAAGGTCGAAGACTTCAAAATAAATAATGTATATGCCTATACCTGCTTTCAGGTTGTCATCTGTAATGCCATCCCATGAGAAAATACCTTCAGTGCCAAGTAATTCATTTTTTATTAAATATTTGACTTGTCTGCCTCTGGCATCGAATATCATGATATTAGCCACATATCCTGCTTGTTCAAATTTGTAAGCCATGTTAAGCACATCATTATATCCATCATTATCGGGAGAGAAAATATCAGGCGACAAGCTTATAGGAGTTTCGTCTGTAAGAGCTATCCCAAACTGTGAATTTTTATAGCAAGGTGTTCCGAAACCAACAGCTTCGGAAGCAGAGTGCCAGTTGGTGGCATCATTACTTGGACGGTCGTAATGAATACGTTCAAGAGATACCCCCTTAAAACTTGTAAGTAAAGGATAATGCATATCTTCAGTGTAAATTATAATATCTATTTCGGAGTTGCTCATATCAGATAGTACTGCAATGCCATTTTCATTATTAAACGATGGAAAGGATGCCATTTCAAGAAAATTATGGGCTTGTGGTGTATTATAAAATGATAGGACATTATTTTTATCGGTAGTGAGTACAATATAATCGCCAGGAAATATCAGATAACTGCCTTCGCTGATATTTTTGATTGATGTTAACTCATTCAAAATAGTATCTTTTGAACATAGTTTCAAGTTTTTAAGGTCAATTATTTTATCAGAGCGGTTGTAAATCTCTACATAATCAACACCATTTGTTGGAGGGTTAAATAATATTTCATTAATCACGACATCATTAGCCGTAACCGCTTGAGGAATACCAAAATAGGCGTAATTCTTTGCAGAAATTATATTTCCTGCACAATCCTGTATTTGATTGTCGACAGTTAATTTATATTTGATGTTTGCCTGGATAATATTGCTCAGTTTAAGTATGGCTGAAGTGAATAAAGGTGCTTGTGCTGTAATTTGAGTGGGCTGTCCTATGTTATTGTCTATCTGATAAGTTGTTAAACCTGTTAATGAAGCTTCCAGCATGCGTTCGCTGAAAAAAACCTCAATAGTAACAGAGTCAATAATGCCTATACGTAATACATCGGGGTTTATATTATCAGTATTGATGGCTTTTACAGAATTTTGTTTGCCCGGTGTACCACCCGAAATGTCTGTACTTGCTTTCCAGTTATTGATACCTTCGCATGGATTCTCAGGGTCGATCTGCTCAAGCGACCAGCCCCCGTCTTTTTTGTTGTTATCCTGATACCATGTATCGGTGTAGTTTATTGCATGAACC
>CAZVOS010000574.1:0-2852 GCA_964628845.1 uncultured Bacteroidales bacterium
TCTTAAAAAACTACAATTAATAAGAACACAGGTATTACTCAAAAACCACTATAAAAGGCAGGAGTTTGATTTAAATAAGAAGTTCTTATTTATGCTTAAATCGATATTTACTCTTTTTAACAGTGAGCAGAACATTTATCTTGCTGAATATAATTTCATGAATAGGAAATTATGTCATAAGAAAACAAAAACGGAGCTTCCATTTGAGTTTCCTGATGATGGCAGTGATAAATTTCACGGTTTTTTGCATAACTTAATATTTTACACATCCTTACCCACATTATTGCATTATGTGGACAGGAACTCCATGCGTTTTTCATTAGAATCGCGTGTCCCATTTCTTGACCACCGATTGGTTGAATATATATTTGCTTTACCTTTCGAAAATAAAATCAACCAGCAAGCTGAAACGAAATCTACCTTGCGGAGTGCTTTAAAAAGTATATTACCTGAAGCTGTAAGCCAGCGGAAGGATAAGAAAGGATTTGTTACACCTGGCCACACACAATGGTTAAGAGGCCCTCTAAGCAAAATATTAGATATTGATTTTGACAGGACAGGATGTTTAAATAAGACAAAAGTAAAAAAATACATTGATGCATTCAAAAAAGGAGATACCCATCATTCGAGGTTGGTATGGAAATCAGCTATAGCAAACTACTGGTTAGAGAAGAACGGGCTGTACTATGATTAATAAAAGCTTAATGGTTTCTTAAGCAATTACAGCCACGTCTAATTGGCTGTAATTTTTCTTCCCAATTCAATCATTTTAATAGCGGCAACAGCAGCTTCAACACCTTTATTTCCATGGGTGCCCCCTGCTCTTTCGATGGCTTGTTGAATATTATCTGTAGTAAGCACTCCAAAAATGACGGGGCGTGAATAATTGAGATTGAGGTGGGCTATAGATTGACTTACGCTCTGGCAAATAAATTCGAAATGACGTGTTTCGCCCTGAATAACACAACCCAAACAAATAACAGCATCCACCTCAAGATGTTCGAGTACCCATTGAGCTGCCAAAGGTAACTCAAAACTACCAGGCACGTAGTGCAGATGAATATTTTCGCTTATGGCTTTATATTTAAGAAGTGTTTCAACGGCTGCTTCTTTAAGTGCATTGGTTATTTCTATGTTCCATTCAGAGACAATAAGAGCAAAGCTCATATTTTCAGCATCAGCTATATCAATACTTTGATATTCTGAAAGGTTTGAATTTTTTTCTAACATGTATCGGGGTTTAGGATTCTAAAAGTGTTTTGACTTTGGAGATGTATTTTTCGATATCCCTTCTTTCGTTGCTGTTATAGTGTTCGAATTTTATTTTTTCGTACATTTTGAGGGCTTCATCATATTTCTGCATCTCTTCGTAAGCAAAGCCCGCTTTCATAAGAAAAATTGGTGATGTAAAATCGTTGGGATACTTATCTGCGGCCTTTTTATAATATTTTACAGCAGCTTCCATATCGCCCAATTCCACATAAGAATCAGCTATAGCACCTAAAGCCATAGATGAAAGTATTCTGCTCTTTGTGCTGAATTTCTTCAGGTAAGTAAGGGCTTGTTCAAAATCACCTTGTTTAAGATAAATTAGTCCTAAATAAAATTTTGACAAATTACTTGACTTAGTCCAAGCATAATCACTTATTATTTCATGAAAACCAAGATAATTGCCATCGCCTGTTAAGGCAAGGTCTAACGAATCGGCTTCAAAATATCTTTGGGCTGTCCAAATCTGGTTTTGTGCCTCAATTTCTTTGGCACCAATGTAATATTTTTTTATTAAAATAAAACCTAAAATAACAATAACAATTGCAGTAACAACATAGGTAAGAATTTTTTGGTTTTTTTCAATAAATTGTTCTGTTTTGGAGAGTGTTTGTTCAACAAACTGGATAGGTTCTTCTTGTTTTTCGTTCTTTTTTGCCATAATTAAAATTTTGAAAGTGCAAAATTAATTCTTTTATTGAAATTATGTTTGTTTTATTAAAAAATAAAAATATTTGATGTAAGAATTATCTATCGATGGTAATTTTATGATGATTTGAAAAGATTTTAAATTAAAATCTAAAATTTCTCAGGATATTTCTTATCGTAAATTTTAACTGCTTTCGTAATGATAAGGTATGATACAAATATGAGCACTGGCCAACTGAGCAGATGAATGATTTCTGTGAGATATGTCATGTTGATGATTTTTAATAGGTGTGTGAATCTTTTTTTATACCCTCGTGTGTAATTTTGTTTTTGTCGATGGCCCTCCATGCAATAAAAATATATGCAATAACAAAAGGTACGAACAAGGACACATAACTCATAGCCGTTAAAGTGTAATGGCTTGAAGAGCTGTTGCGTATAGTGAGTGAACTTTGCAAATCGAAAACCGAGGGATAATAAGCGGTATTATTAAAGCCGGCAATAAGAAAAAGAGATAAAACAGTTAAAAAGGTACCTGCACCCGAAAACCATATACCCTTCGAACTGTTTTTAAATACAGTTATCCCCATCCCATATAATACAGCAAAAACACCAATAATAAATATTATAAGTATTACCGGCATCTGAATAAAATTGTATAAGTATTTATATTTTTCCATAAAAACATGTCCATCAGAATTATAAGTAAAGCCATCAGCAAGCAAAATGCGTATTAGGAAAAATAAAAAAGGAATAAGAAAAAAGATGCTGTTTAGATACACTTGTTTACGAGAGCGTTGTTTTATCAACTCATCATTAATATTATTAATAAGGTATTGGGCGCCCAGTACCCTTGCTATAAAAACCAAAGCCAGACCTAAGGCAATATTGTTGATATTGAATAATAATTCCAGTCCTAATAAATTATTTTTCCA
>CAZVOS010000575.1:0-2850 GCA_964628845.1 uncultured Bacteroidales bacterium
AATACCAGAATTATTAAAAAAGGATACAATTATTGCCATACATTTGCATGACTTGTCAGAAAATCTTGATAATTTTGCCATTATCGTTGAAGAAATTGCAGATGGCATTGATGAGATAGGCATGAAAGATATTAAGAAGCCAAGTTTGGTTGAAAAACTTAAGTTTATGTCTTTAATAGTGCCCAAAATTGAACCAGCAATGCAAGTGGTTAAACAATTACAAAAATTGGAAATTATTTCAGAACAAATAAAAGACACATTGCCTCAAGAAAAAAAGATGGCTTTCGAATCCTTTGAGGGCTTATACAAAGTACGATTCGATTCATTAAATGTAAGATTTAAAAAGTACATTGAAAATAACAAATGAAAAAATGAAAGGAAAACCAACAACAGATATAAAAACAATTAATAAGATAATCAATAAATGTGATGTATGTTATGTGGCAATGGTTGACAAAGATAACAAACCCTATGTACTTCCCTTTAATTTTGGGTACGACGGCACCTATATCTACCTTCATTCTGCATCTGAAGGGAAGAAAATTAATATATTAAAAGAAAATAATAACGTTTGTATTACTTTCAGTACCGACCATCAGTTGTTTCACAGAAATAAAGAGGTGGCTTGCAGTTACGGAATGAAGTTCAGAAGTGTTGTGCTCAATGGAAAGGTTAGATTTATTAATGAGTATGAGAAAAAAATTGAAGTCCTAAATAAAGTTATGGAGAAATACACAGGAGAGTCATTTAAATATAATGCCCCAGCAGTAAATAATGTAGAGACTTTTATAGTAGAAATTGACAGTATTACAGCTAAAGAAGTTGGATACTAAATAATTGATTATGAACTATTTAGATAAATTATATCCTGCACTTGCGTATTTTAAGCATTTAACAAAAAGTAAAACTTCCCAAAGCATACATTCTCCTTTTGTATTTGAATTGTATAATAACATCATTAAAAAAACAGATTCAATTGAAGGGAGTGATTCTATAGAAGAAATAAGAGAACATTTACTTTTCAGGAAAAGTTTTATAGATGTTATAGATTATGGGGCTTACTCATATAAGCAATCTGACCAAAGGCGTATAAAAGATATTACAGCTATTTCGGTAAGTGATAAAAGAAAATGTCAGCTTTTCTATAATCTTATTAAATATTTAAACCCAACTAATATTGTTGAATTAGGAACATCTTTTGGTTTAACAACTATGTATATGGCTCTGGCTGCTCCTGAAGCCAAGATTTTCACTGTTGAGGGGTGTTCACAAACCATCTCAATAGCCATTGAGAACTTTGAAAAACTTAATTATAGAAACATTTTTACAACAAATTCCACCTTTGATGTTGCATTTCAAGATATTTTGAATAATATTGGCAAAGCAGATTTTATTTTTTTCGATGGAAATCATTTAAAAGAACCTACGCTAAGGTATTTCGAAATGTCGTTACCACACATTCATAATGATACCGTATTTATTTTTGATGATATTCATTGGTCTTCTCAGATGAACAGTGCATGGGAATCAATAAAAAAAAACGAACTTCTTACTGTTACAATTGATTTGTATTACTTTGGCATTATTTTCTTCAAAAAAGAACTGAGTAAGCAGGACTTTACTTTAAGCTATTAATAATTTTAAAACATAAAGAACTTATTACTCAATTGGGGGTTCTAGTTTTTCTTCTTTAACTTGATTATCTGGCCTGTTACTAAATCTCCATCAGGATGTAAATCGGGATTAAGGCGGTGTAGGTGTTTAATTTTAATGGCATATTTCTGTGATATGTCGTACAGTGTCTCTCCTTCTGTAACTATGTGCTGTTCATTTTCAAAAGAATGCCTTCTTTTAGGTTGCAAATATATGAGCTGTCCTTCTTTAAGATGGTCGTTTTTATTTAAATCATTATAACGGTAAAATTGCCATGCTCCCATTTGTAACTCTGTTGCCAGACTTAGAAATGTATCGCCTTTACGAGCAATAATATATTTAACCCTATTATTAATTAAAATTTTTCTTTTCTCTTTGTTATTTTCAGATATATTATCCTGCTTTTCTTTTACAGGTTTCTCTGAAGCAATATGGCTGGCTGTATCATATTTATTAAGATTGTATTTTTCAATCAGGTTTATCAATAATTCAGGATATTTAGAGTTTGTGGCATAGCCCGCCTGTTTGAGTCCGTTTGCCCAGCCCTTGTAATCAGTTATATCAAGTTCAAAAAGGGATGCATAACGGTTTCTGCTGCTAAGAAAAATAGAATGGTCATTAAATGATTCAATAGGATCAATATATTTCCTGAAGCATTCATTTTTGGCATCATCATCTTTATACATAGTTTCTCCTTTCCAGTCGTTATGACATTTAATTCCAAAGTGGTTGTTTGCTTTAACAGCCAGTTCACTATTACCCCAGGAGGATTCGAGTATGGCTTGTGCCAGTTTGATGCTTGCAGGGATTTTATAGGTTTTCATGTGTTCGACAGCCACATCTTTATATAAATCTATGTACTGCTCTATGGTTATCTGAGACTTAGTTTGTGCTGCTGAAATATTAATAATTAATAATCCTAAAAAATAAATTGTTTTTTTAAATAATCTTTTGAACATTCTGTTGTTTTTTTTATCTTTAACCCACAAAAATATAATCTTTTTTACTTATGGAACGTATTTTTATACCCGTGTTATTATTTTTCGTTTTTAATTTATTTGCTCAGGAAAGGCAAGCTGCTGATAATGAAGCCGTTTTAAATGTAAGCGTCACAGATTTTAATAATAAAGCCCGTCAGGGTGACATCATATTATTTATAGGGCAGAAAAGCGGACAAACTTTTAAAGGGGTATCGGA
>CAZVOS010000576.1:0-2842 GCA_964628845.1 uncultured Bacteroidales bacterium
GCAGGATGTTGGCCGGTTTGTATGGCATATTGCTCAGCAGGTAAACCAAAGGCATCAAAACCCATAGGATGTAGGACATTATAACCCTTTGAGCGCATGTATCTTGAATAAATGTCGGATGCAATATAACCGAGGGGGTGGCCTACATGAAGTCCAGCACCAGAAGGATAGGGGAACATATCTAGAACATAAAACTTAGGTTTGTTATGGTCAATTTCTGTTTTGTATATTTTATTTTCGCACCAGTATTGTTGCCATTTTTGTTCAATATCTCTGAAATTGTATTCCATAAGTAAATATAAATTTTAAAATAAATGCGAAATTAATAAAATAGCTAAAACTGCAATCAGTAATTTGACAAAATAAATTTTAAAGAAAATCAGTAGTAAATGAATATAAATTTTTAATTTAGCTTTTTAAAAAGCTTTAATTAGATGGCAAAGGAATTTAAATATAATAAGAGGCGTTTGCAGACATCGTATGTCTCTACTGTTGTTGGAATAACATTGGTTTTATACGTTTTGGGTTTATTGGGATTGGTTATTATTCAAGCAAAAAAAATATCTGATTTTGTGAAGGAGAATATAGGTTTTTCTGTAATAGTAAAAGATGATGTTAAAGAAGCAGATATTTATCAATTACAAAAGACGCTTGATGCAGCAGATTTTGTAAAGCAAACAGAATATATAACGAAAGAGCAAGCTGCAGAAGAACTTAAGAATGATTTAGGGGAAGATTTCATATCATTTTTAGGATATAACCCCTTGTTGCCATCTATAGAAGTTAAATTAAAGGCAGATTATGCCAACAATGACAGTTTAGAAGTAATAGAGCAAAGGTTATTAAAAAATGAGGGAATAAAAGAGGTGATATATCAAAAATCGCTTGTACATCTGGTCAATGAAAATATAAGCCGTTTAAGTATCATGTTATTGGCTTTTAGTGCATTGTTTTTATTTATAACTATAGCACTTATAAATAATACTATCAGATTGGCAGTTTATTCTAAACGTTTTTTGATTAAAAGTATGCAATTGGTTGGGGCTACCCAGAGTTTTATCCGTAAGCCATTTATAGGTAAAGGAATAGCTCAGGGAATATTTGCTGCATTACTGACTATAGGATTATTGATTTTATCCTTATACTGGGGGCAAAAAAGATTTCCAGACCTTATCAATTTGCATGAGATAGACAGTTATATGTATCTTTTTAGTATTGTTTTGATGGTTGGAATAATAATAACGTGGATTTCAACGTTTTTTGCAGTACGCAAATATTTAAAAATAAATACAGATTACTTATATTATTATTAAAAAAATAAATTATATGGCTAAAGAAATAAAGAGTGAGGCAACATCTGTTTTAAGCAAACACAAAAAAGACATAAAAGAAAAAGAAGGGAAAATGTCCTTTGTTTTTAATAAGGAAAAATATATAATCATGTTGGTTGGTTTAGGTATTATTTTTCTTGGTTTGTTGCTGATGATTGGAGGAGGTACAGACAATCCCAATGAGTTCAGTTACGAATTATTCAGTTTTCGTAGGTTAACATTATCTCCTATATTAATTCTGATAGGATTTTTAATTCAGATTTATGCCATAATGAAGAAACCCAGACATTCTTCTGATACAGAAACTAAGTCGGAATAATATTTTATGAATTGGATTGAGGCATTAATACTTGCTGTTGTTGAAGGTATAACAGAATTTTTACCAGTTTCCTCAACTGGCCATATGATACTTGCTGAAGGTTTTATGGGCATGAAGAGCAATGAATTTATCCAGGCATTTATTGTCAATATTCAGTTTGGAGCTATTTTATCCGTAGTTGTACTTTACTGGAAAAGATTTTTTCAAACACTGGCATTTTATTACAAACTTTTTATTGCTTTTTTACCTGCTGCTTTTTTTGGTTTGCTTTTGGGCAATTATATAGATGCTTTGCTCGAAAATGTTTATGTTGTTGCCATTATGCTGGTGTTGGGTGGTGTGGTGTTGATTTTTGTGGACAAGTGGTTTGATAAGGTGGCAGAAAATCAGGAAGTTACTTATCGTAAGGCCTTGGTTATAGGTTTTTTTCAGGTCATAGCCATGATACCCGGTGTGTCGCGTTCTGCTGCTACCATCATAGGAGGCATGACGCAAAAGCTTAGCAGGAAAACGGCTGCTGAGTTTTCATTTTTTCTAGCTGTGCCCACCATGTTTGCTGCTTCGGGGTATAAATTGGTTAAGAACTATCATGTTTTTACCAGTGATAATATTGGTATCTTGCTTTTTGGTAATGTGGTGGCTTTTATAGTGGCCATGATAGCCATCAAGTTTTTTATAAATTTTCTCACAAAATATGGTTTTAAATTCTTTGGTTATTATAGAATTGTTGTAGGTCTACTGATATTGTTGCTCTACTTTTTGGGGATTGATTTGTCGGTATCATAATCATGGATATGAGGACATATAATTTTTTGGAGGGCGAAGTACTGCTTATCAATAAGCCCTATGGATGGACTTCGTTTGATGTGGTAAACAAAATACGGTGCCAGCTCAAGCATATATTAAAAATAAAAAAAATTAAGATAGGACATGCCGGCACATTAGACCCATTGGCTACAGGTCTTTTGATATTGTGTACGGGTAAATTTACCAAGCAAATTGACAAATATCAGGCGTTTGAAAAAGAATATACAGGTAGTTTTTATTTGGGAGCCACAACGCCTTCGAGTGATTTGGAATCGGCTGTAGATAAGATTTATGATGTTACACATATTACTTCAGAGATGATTTATAAAGCGTCTGAAAAATTTATTGGTGAGATTGCGCAAAGGCCTCCCATATTTTCGGCAAA
>CAZVOS010000577.1:0-2832 GCA_964628845.1 uncultured Bacteroidales bacterium
AAGTCTAATTTATGAATTATTCAGCTTAAATCTATTATGACCGATTATTTCATAATTGAACAATATATCTTCAAGCACTTGCCCGGCACCAATGTTATGAATTATCATATATCTTGTGCCAAGCCAGTTGCTTTTGTTAGAAACTATGCCGATATGCGTGATACCTCCGCCTAAGTCCCAGCACACAATATCTCCGGGTTTGTAATCTGCTGCATTGTTAGTTATTTTTATAGTTGTACCTTGTCTGCCGAAGAAGGTCATCAGATTGGGTACTCTGCGGTGATCGATGTTTTTGTCAGGCTTTGTGAGTTCCCATTTTTGAGGGTATTTGCTGAAGTTGTTTTTCATATCTTTGTGCACTTCTTTTTGCAAATCAATACCCAGTTTGCGGTAAGCCCTTATAACCACATCGGTACAGACGCCTTTATGGGCAGGTACGTCACCACCGGGGTAAGTTATGGTAAAATAAGCGGGGTCGTATGTTACTTTTTGCTTTGTTAAGGTAAAAGCGGAGTCAGCGAGGCGGGTATAAAAATCGTTTTGCCCAAAAACACAGGATATCAGGGTTAGAAATAATAATGTATAAGTTGTTTTACGCACCATTATTATGTAACGAAAAACTTGTACAGACTATTTTCGGTTTATAAAAATTAATTTTTCATCTGTTTCACCACCATAAGCAAATCAGCCCCATAAAAAACTTTAAGCAAATACATACCATCAGCGATATCAGAAATATCTATTTGCTGCATCGATTCGCTTATAGAAGCTGATTTCATGAGTCGTCCCTGTATATCAGTAAGCTGAAAACTTAATTCATGCTCGATAAATTTTTCAACAGGGATTTCTAATGTGATGATATTATTTGCAGGATTGGGATAGATATTGATGTTGATTGGTTCTGTTTCGTTCAGTCCTGATGGGATATCAATATCAGAAGTGTACACCCATGTGTTTTCAACAAGAGTTCCATCGGCGTAGCCACCGAAAACAACGAACTCTTCATAATTAATTTAAATTTATTAATAAAATAAGAGTTAATCCTTAATAAGTCTTACAGAAAAACCTCTGGTTTTTGTTTTGCCTGCATAACCTCTGTATAAGCTGGTGGAATTGTATCCCATATCGCGGTGATAGGCCAGTTCATCATCATTTTCGGTGCTTGTCCACCAGTTGCCATATTCTTCCAAACTATAAAAGCCCTTTTCCCACACACCTCCTCCTGCTAATGCATTAAAGCCGGTTTCGTTGGTGCCATTGCCATTATCCTTCCAGCCCTCTTTGCTCTTTAATTTTTTTCCAGCTACTTCATTACCACCTAAAAAATCAGATAACGTGCGCCATTCTTTATCGGATGGTACATGATAGCCCGAGGGTGCAAAACCGCGTGTATCATTTATTGCAAACCAGTTATATAATTTGCCATATAGTGTACCATTTTTATCAACAAAATTATAATAACACCATGCACCTTTTTTCTCTGTGCCATATTTAATCCACTCATCTATGTTTTTTGCTTGCGCGATTATATCTCCATTACGGTAATTTGAAATGGTGAGGTTACTTACAGTCCATTGTTGTGTGCCAATTTTAACTGTTTTTAATTCATCGGGTTTAGTGTTCACTACACCCTGTGCCATCGAAAATATTGTTGCAAAGACGGCAATTGTAATGATAAATGTGTTTTTTTTCATTTTCTACATTTAAATTAAAGATATTTTTTAACCGTTTAATATTTAAAGAGAAAACAAATATATATAAAAAACCAAATAATTATGAATAAAAATACATTTAGAGATTTAAAAATAATATATTCTTTTGTGTTATTCTTGCCACGAAGACACTAAGTTACGAAGATACACTAAGATTTTTTTTGTATTCTGATTTACTTTGTGGTTCAGTTCGGCTTTGCTCACTGCATCGCTTGGTGTCTTGGTGCCACTTCGACTAATACTCAGTGCAACGCTTTGTGGCTATTTTTATGTAGCTAATATTGTACGGTTTTCCCCTTTACCAGTAACAATAAGCCCACAAAAGTGAAAACCCCGTTAATTATTAGCAGTTCAAATCCAAACACATAACCATTAAACCATGTTTTGGAGTTGATACTAAGTATATAACACAATACCGGTGAAAGCACACATACAAAAGGTACAAACTTGTCTCTTACCTTTAATTTTGTAAACAGCCCGAAAGCAAATAAGCCCAGCAAGGGACCATAAGTATAGCCAGCCAAAACAAAAATGGTGTCTATAATGGCAATATCTTCAATCACAGCATAGGCAATGATAATAGTAAGCAGCATTAAACATGCAAAACACAAATGAATGATATATCTTGTTTTTTTAATTTTTGCTTCGGTATAATCCTTATTTTTAATACCAAGGATATCAATACTGAAGGTTGTTGTGAGTGCAGTTAAAGAGCCATCGGCACTGGAATAGGCGGCAGAGATAAGTCCTATGATAAATATAAGCCCTGCAAACATACCCAGGTGGTTTAGCGAAATACCCGGGAATAAGCTATCTGTAGTTTTTGCAATGTAGGGCTGTATATCGAGCCCTGTATTTTCGGCATAAATATACAGTAAAGCACCAAGAAATAAGAACAGGAAGTTGACAAAAATAAGCACGATGCCAAAAGTAATCATGTTTTTCTGGGCATCTTTAAGATTTTTGCAGCTCAGGTTTTTTTGCATCATATCCTGGTCCAGTCCAGTCATGGCAATACATATAAACATGCCGCTTAAAAACTGTTTCAGATAATGGTTTTTTGCCGACCAGTCGGTAATAATAAATTTAAAGTACTTGCTTTCTTTTACAGAGAGTACTG
>CAZVOS010000578.1:0-2817 GCA_964628845.1 uncultured Bacteroidales bacterium
CCAGGAACAGAGTCTGCCACGGAGCCATACACATACCCCACACCAGCGGCCATACCCACGAGGTCGGGTGGGTCAACCCATATTTCATAAGAGCAGTAAGGGTCATAAACCTGATACCCTGGCACCTGGTTTATATTCCATGTTACTTTCCACACCCTGATTTTATCTCCGGGCTCATCCAGTTCAAAAATGCCATCACCGTTGTCATCTTTGGCTCGCAGACCATCGTGGTCAATATCTTCATAAAAAGGGATAGTGTCACCAGTAATAAGGCGGTGCCAAGGATTTTGCCAATACACCGAATCTTCGACAATAGTATATCCTTTGGGATAAATAGACGCTGTATCGAGCCACACATCGGGGTGGTTGTTACTGTTGAAGTCGAAATCGGGCAAACCCTGATTGTTACTCCCTTTCAGTATATCAACATACTTTCCGCCCGGGGTTTTCAGAACAGGAATATTGAGGGTGTGGTCCACCCAATAAAAGGGAACATCTTTGGGTATGTATTGTATATAGTTTGTTTCTAAGGCAGGTGTACGTTCTTTGTTTTCCATTATCATAAAGACCTTGAAAGGCTGGTAATAAATGCCCAAGAAGTTTTTCCAGTTAAGGTCGGCATCGGCGGCAATATCTGCACTGAACATAAGGTCTGCATAATTGTGGGTTTTGAAATATAACGATTTACCCTGCAAATTGTGGTAAGAAATCCTGCTTGAAGAAGCTTTAATTAAAGTGCTCCATGTTATATAAGTGTCCACATTCTGGTGAACTACACTGTTTACGGGGGGCGTTCTGAGGCGGTAAACGATTTCAGACTCCGTGAAAGCTGCCACATCAATACCTGAGAACACAAGCTGGTTGCCATTAATCGTGCTGGTATAGCCGGGGGTAATCACATCTACATAAGAAAAGTAATTGTTGATGTATTCGGTTATTGATACGCCCTGTACCGCATCTGGAGAGAGGTTTCGTAATTGAAGCCGCACTTCGAAAGTATCTTCTTTGTCGTAAGCAATGGCATTGTCGCCGGCGTTAATACCACCTGGCAAGTTGTTGTTGATGGAGCGGCTCAGGTCAATAACATCCGAAAAAGCATACAGGAGTGTATTAAGGGTCCATTGTAACTGCCGGCTGCCGTTCATAATTTCGCTGATACCTCCTACTGTGGGCATGCCCAGATTACAAATGATACGTCCTCCTCCTGCCAGAGAATCGCTGAGCATAAAAACAGCAGCTTGATTGTTGGTTGCAAGCCGTGCTATGACTTCGGCATTAGCCGTATTAACGTTTGGAATAACAGTTGCGAACAAGAAATTGCCTGTGGCTTGGGTGGTAAAACCTAGGGGATGTGTAGGGGCTGTAACATTGATTTCGACAAGGTTTGTAATGGGGTCGGCATAGGTGGGATTGGTATAACTCACAGCATTGCTATCGAGGAAACCGAGTCTTTGGATAAGGTAAACGGCATTGCCTTCGGCATAGATGGTGCCACCCTGACTTAGGAAAGCATCCACTTTAGGTTTTAACTGGGGCGAGACACTGATGACACTGTCCATATATAAGTTGATATTGCTGCCACCATAGGCAAAAGCAGGAATAATCAACAAACGGGTTTGTTCGGGAAAGTATGCTGTATCGAAGAACTGCTCGTTCACAACAGTGTACATGTCATCGTACAGGTAGGTATCAAAAAGTGTTTTAAAGTAAAGGGATTCCCATGTAACACTAACATTATTGTCGAGAATACTGCTTCTGAAAAGGGCCACGGCAGCTTTGGATTTTTTAAACTGTATAGACCTGTGTTCCTGACTTTGCCAGTTGTATGTGGTATAGGGTGTATAACTAACAGTGGCATAATCGTTTGGCAGACTGTCGGCAAAAACAAAGCTGCCTTTATCGGGACCTGAGTTCACCCAGTAGACATTATTTTCTCCGTATAAAGGAAACAACAGACTATCTGTTTGACTCTTGAAGCGAAAATCTATATCTGATTCGCTCAGAATGAATTTGTAGGCCTTCAGATAATCATTTTGATTCTGACCGGCAGATACAATGATGCCTTGGGCAATAGTATCTGATAGGAAACAAAAAAATATGACAGAAAATAGTAGTATATTTTTCATATTAAAAGGAATTTATATATCAAAATTACGAAATATTTAATGTTTTTATATATTAATTTTTTGTTAATACACATAATATAACTGTTTCCCTATTTGTTTAGTAAAATAAATTATTTTCTTTTTTTTGAAACAGGTGCACAATGGAGCATAGTAGGTCTTTTAACCTTAGGTACAGGGAGGTTATAAACCAGACCTATATAAGCAAACAGGAAAGAATCCATAGCGGTGTTTCCTTTGCGTGAACCGCTACTGTTTATGGTTATGTCATCAAGATAATCAGTGAATGTGAAATAATAATCAGCACCAAGTCTTAAATCAAAGCCTCTGTTCAGGTTGGCGTCTAACCAAAGACCTAGCGGAATAACAGGTGTAGCAACAGGATAATTGTCGGTATTGTCGAAGTTCAGACTGCGGTAGTTGGCTTCGTATCTTAGGTCATGGTTAATTATTTGAGCAAGATTAATATTGGAAGGTATCTCGGGCAGGTTTCTTACGCTCCCGTCTCCCCAGTAAAAATAGGGGTCGCCAGCCGCGTTTTTTAGGTCGCCTGAAGAATGAAAAAACATTATTCCTGCACCAACACAAGCATACACAGCATATCGTTTTTTGTGAAGATGTGACAACTTATAAGCCACACCCAAGCTTGGGATGAAAAAGGAGGATTTAAAATTGAGATGCCGATTCTCATTCC
>CAZVOS010000579.1:0-2811 GCA_964628845.1 uncultured Bacteroidales bacterium
CTCGAACCCCCAACCCTCAGAGCCGAAATCTGATATTCTATCCAATTGAACTACGGGGCCAAAACTCATGCAAAATTAAGCTTTTTGTTTAACACTGCAAGCACATCTAAAAAAGAATTAAATTATATACAATAAATTCATTTTCATTGTGTTAATTCCTAATATCTGTTTTTTTAGTGTTACTTAAATAGCGTATATGGAACTAAAAACACATGTTTACAGCTTTTTTATTACTTTTGCCATTTCTTAACAGAAATTTGTAAATGAAATTATCGGTTGTCATTGTCAATTATAATGTAAAATTCTTTCTTGAACAATGCCTAATATCTGTTTTAAAGGCAATTGACAGTATTAATTCAGAAATTATTGTTGTTGACAACAACTCTATTGATGGTTCAGTTAAAATGCTTAAGGATAGATTTCCACAGGTTCAGATTATAGAGAACAAAGATAATCTTGGTTTTTCAAGGGCCAACAATCAGGCGATACAAATATGCAAGGGTGAATACATTCTACTGTTAAATCCCGATACTTTACTCGAAGATGATACACTTAAAAAAGTTATTACTTTTGCAGACAGCAAGCCAGATGCCGGTGGTATCGGTGTTAAAATGATAGATGGCAAGGGTCGTTTTCTACCCGAATCGAAAAGAAGTTTACCCACACCAGAGGTTGCCTTTTACAAAATTTTTGGTCTTGCAAGATTATTTCCACATTCCAGAAAATTTGGAAAGTACCACTTAACATATCTGCCATCTGACAAAATACACGAAGTTGATGTGTTATCAGGTGCTTTTATGCTTTTACGTAAAACTGTGATTGAAAAAATTGGAATGCTTGATGACAGATTTTTTATGTATGGCGAAGATATAGACTTGTCCTATCGTATAACTAAAGCTGGATTTAAAAATTACTACTATCCTGAAACAAGAATAATTCATTATAAAGGTGAAAGCACAAAAAAAAGCAGTGTTAATTATGTTTTTGTGTTTTATAAAGCCATGATAATTTTTGCGAAGAAACATTTCTCACAAAAAAATGCAAGATTATTTGCCAACCTCATCAATACAGCCATCTATTTTCGGGCTACTATCGCCATTATTAACAGATTCATTAAAAATATCTTCCTTCCCGTAATTGACTTTGCAATTATGTTCACGGGCATACTACTTATAAAGAACTTCTGGGTTCAAACAATGTTTTATACTGATTTTGAATATTACCCAACCATATACGTTACAATAGTAGTCCCATTATATATATTTATATGGTTAATCTCAGTTTTTTTAACAGGTGGTTATGAAAAACCTGTGAATCTTTATAAAATTTTCCAAGGTATTAGCATAGGCACAATAGTTATTCTTGTTATTTATGCCCTCTTACCAGAAACATTAAGGTTTTCAAGAGCTTTGATTTTATTAGGTGCCATTTGGTCAATGATATCAGTACTGGTTTTGAGACTATTACTTAGTTTAACCAAATTTAAAACTTTCAGAATTGGCTCAAAATCTTTACGTATTGCTATTGTTGGCAGTAAAACAGAAAGTGAAAGAATTTCCCTGCTCCTTAATCAGTTTTCGAAGAATCCTGAATTTATGGGCTTTATAAATAGCGATAACAGTAACAGCGATAATAATATTGGAAGATTTGAACAGCTTAAGGAAATAGTAGATATTTACAAAATTAACGAATTAATTTTCTGTGCAAAAGATATACCTTATGAAAAAATAATTGATAAAATGTCGGAATTAAAAAACACCGACATCAATTTTAAAATAGTCCCCCCTGAAAGTATATTTATTGTTGGAAGTAATTCTATCGAATCGTCTGATACATTCTGGGCTATTAACATTAATTCCATAACAAAAAATGTAAACCGCAGAAAAAAATACACACTCGACTTTGTACTGGCGTCAATATTTATGATAACATTACCCCTTTGGGTTATTTTTGTTAAGAAAAAAAAGAATTTTATTGGTAATATTATTAAGGTAATTATATTAAAAAAGACTTGGGTGGGTTATTCAAAATACAATACGAATAAAAGCTTACCCTTTCTAAGGGAGGGGGTTTTATGTCCTGAAGATTTTTTTACAAAAATCAATCTCACAACAGATTTAATTGAAAAAATTAATCTAATGTATGCCAGAGATTATAAGGTGCGTAATGATATAGCTATCATCTTAAAAAATATTAAAAAACTGGGAAATTAATCTATTTCATAAATTTTCTGAACCCTTTACGAATTTTTTTCAGTGAACTCATGCCTTTATCTAAATTATTCATAGTAAATCCTTCATATCCATGAACTTTATAATGGTGTGAGAATCTATGAGGATAGATTAAAATCTTATTATTATCCTGAAAATATTTTTCGAGTTTTTCAGGTATTTCTTCCAGCAAATTAAAATAAGAAACTGCACCTTTACGTGCAGAAGCTAATACAATAAGGTCGTCCTTACGGATATCTTTTGCAAATAGCAACTCATCCCAGTTCTCAACAATTTCATAATATATCTTGACAGAATTAAATAAAGTGTTTTGTATTTTATTAATATTTATAAGGGTGTCATTATTTGAATATAAAACAATTGGTAAACTTAACTCTAAGGTTAAATTAATAATCTTAGAAGACCATAAAATAAAACCATCTTCTTTTTCTGCAAGAGGAGGGATAAAAATTATTATACGTTTTTGATAGATAAATGGTTTTATGAGTTGACAAATAAAGATTGTTTTGTCAGTATTATTAATTAGGTTCTCCACCTTGTTGCCAATAAGTATTTCGAGCATTCCTTTTTTCTTTGGCCA
>CAZVOS010000580.1:0-2807 GCA_964628845.1 uncultured Bacteroidales bacterium
ATCGATATTCCAGTAAAACGCTATTCAAGTGGCATGGGTGTAAGACTGGGATTTGCAGTAGCAGCTCACCTTGAGCCGGAAATACTTATTGTAGATGAAGTTTTAGCTGTTGGAGATGCAGAATTTCAAAAAAAAGCCGTTGGAAAAATGCAAAATATTTCAAGAGGGCAAGGGAGAACTGTTTTATTTGTGAGCCACAATATGGCAACTATTGAAAATCTATGCACAAAAGCTTTTATATTATCTGATGGAAAAATCATATTTAGTGGAAACGTTAAAAATTGCATAAATAAATATCTGGAAAATAATATTGAAAGTGCTCAGAGTAATTTGATAATGAGAACAGACAGACGAGGAAATGGTAAAATTATTTTTTCTAAAGTTATTTTACTTGATAAAGAAAGTAATGCTGTTGCTATCCCTAGAAGCGGTGAAGATATTATTATAAGAATATTTTTTAACATTATTGTTAATAGAGAATATCGTAATTGCAGACTCAGTTGTTCAATTAATTCTTCAAGAGGATTGATGTTTGTTGCATCTTCTGAAATGGTTTATGGAGATGAAATTATTATAAATAAATCTGGTTATTTTGATATACAAATAAAAAAATTACCTCTTAGTCAGGGTTCATATTTTACTACTTTATTCCTTGAATCAAATAATGAAATTATAGATTGGGTTGACGAAGCATTTGTTTTTGATGTTATTGATGGAGATTTTTTCGGTTTTGGAAAGAACTATCCAAATGGTTGGAATGGTAACACTGTATTGATTAACCATAAATTTGTTTTACAGTAATGAAAAAAATAGCAATTAGTTTATTTAAAAAATTTTTTTCTTACCAAAAAATTTACAAATTTATTGATAAATTAATTGATATTTATTCTATTGATGTTAATTCATTGTATTATAACAAAAAAGGGATATTAAAATTTCAAAATGAATTTGTTAGCGGTGAACATTATGTTATTGACAAGGTGCTCACCAAAATACTTACAAATGACAACGTTATTATTTTCGATGTAGGAGCTAACGTTGGAAATTATTCAATTTCTATAGTAAACCATTTGATTGTACAAAAAGTTTATTCTTTTGAACCTAATCCAATAACTTTTGAACAACTTAAAAACAACACAAAATCTTTTAAGAATATTCATGTAATAAATGCAGGCTTGGGAGATAAAAACGCTGCCATGGAAATTTATACATATAAGGATGAGCAGACAACAGAGCATGCTTCTTTATATAAGACAGTTTTAACAGAGTTGCACAAAAAGCAGGAGATTGATTCAATAAATGTAAATATATATACCATCGATTCTTTTTGTAATAAAGAAAATATTAATCAGATTGATTTTCTGAAAATTGATACTGAAGGGCATGAGTTTGCTGCTTTGGAAGGTGCAAAAGAGATGTTAAATAATGATAAGATTAAAATAATACAATTTGAATTCAATGAAATGAATGTTATTTCCAGAGTTTTTTTAAAAGATTTTTATGAAATCCTATCTGATTTTAATATATTCAGAATGGATTCGAATAGACTCATTTATTTACCAGTATATTATCCTAGTTATGAAATTTTTCAATTTCAAAATTTTTTAGCTATTCATAAAAACATTGACATTAAAAATATTTTATAATACCCAATGACATTTGAAACACCCATTCTTTTTTTAGTATTCAACAGACCTGAAATGACACAACAAGTTTTTGAAACAATTAAACAAGTTAAACCGAAATATCTATATATTGCTGCCGATGGCCCTCGCGAAGGAAATGACAATGATAATGTCAAATGCGAAAAAGTACGCAAATATGTATTGGCTAATATTGACTGGGAAGGTGAAGTAAAAACTCTTTTCCGTGAAAAAAATCTTGGTTGCGGTAAAGGTGTCAGTTCTGCAATAACATGGTTTTTTGAAAATGTTGAAGAGGGAATAATACTTGAAGATGATTGTGTGCCTTCTTTGAGTTTTTTTAATTACTGTTCGACTCTTTTAGAGAAATATCGTAATAATGATAACATTTATGTTCTTGGTGGAAACAATTTTCAGAAAAGAAAAAGGGGCAATGCTTCCTACTATTTTTCTGCTTACGGTCATATATGGGGCTGGGCCACATGGCGGAGGGCATGGAAAAAATATGATTTTACTCTGGAAACATTTGATGACCAGAAGTTTTATAAATGCTTGGAAAACTACTTTTCTACAAAACAAGAAAAAGAATATTGGTTAAATATTTTTAATATGATGAAGCAATCTCTTATTGACACATGGGATTATCAATGGACTTTTACTCAGTGGTATAATAATGCAATAAATATACTTCCTAATGTTAATTTGGTTAAGAACATCGGTTTCACTGAAGAAGGAACACATACGACATGGGCCATTCCAGGAAAATCTGACTTGGTATCTTATAATATATCAAAAATCGTTCATCCTCATAAAATAAAAATTGACAGAAAAGCTGATTTATATACATTTAGAAATATTTTTCTAATGAAAAAAGAAATTCGAATAAAAGAAAAAATTAAAAAAATAATATTGTCAATCATTAGATTATCAGGTTATGATGTTGTTAAAATTAAAAATAAGAGTTGACATATTCAAATACTTCATCTGATATATATATGTATTGAATTTTAAAGAATAACCAATTGAATTGTTTTTGAAAGATATTGATAGGTACGGAAATTTGATTTAAACAGTAATCTAATATAATGATATTTTTTAGGCTATATTTTGACAGAAAAAAAATTATTGATGGTTAAATTTGATTATTTTCTTTAAATTTTATTT
>CAZVOS010000581.1:0-2805 GCA_964628845.1 uncultured Bacteroidales bacterium
TACCTAATGAAATAAGTAGGTTGCCATGAAGGATGTCCTGTAGTTTGTCAATAACTCTTTGATTAATAGTTGTTCCATTGGTTACAACCGATATTTTAAAACCAATTTTATGGGCTTCTTCCAGAAGTAAATAAGCGTCTTTACGTAATAGAAATTCGCCACCGGAAAAGTCAATCATGCGTGTACCTAGCTCCCATGCAGGATTAAAAATACGTTCTAATATAAGTTTAAAAGGAATATCTTTATAAGATGGCTTAACGTTCGATTTGGTTGAGCAGTAAGTACATCTTAAATTGCAATTTCTTGTGGCTTCAAAATATAACGTATGAAAAGGAGGAAGCATCTTTTTTTTATACAAAGTAAAGGAAAAAAAACCAGATTTTGCTTAAAAGTTCTTATATTTGCATATATTAATCATCGAAAATTTTTATTTTAAGATGTCCGATAATAAATTCTGGGCTTTAATTCTTGGAGGTACAGGTGGCTTTGGAATGGCTGCTGCTAAAATATTAGCCACAAAGGGCTTTAATTTGATTTTGGTTTACCGCGAAAGGAAGCACAAAATAGATTTTTTTGAAAAAGAATTTATTGAATTGGAATCGCAATGCAAATTGATAAAATTTAACCTGAATGCCCATGAGAAAGAAAATCAAAAGATAATTCTTGATGCTCTTTCAGCAAATGAAACTGTTAAAGGCAAGGTGTCTTTTTTGTTGCATGCTATTGCCGATGGCAATCTGCGTTCACTTTTTAAAGAGCTCGATGAGAATACACCAGCATTAAATACAGAGGATTTTAATTTTACCATCAGAAGTTTGGGTACAAGTTTATTGGAATGGACTAATTTGTTGATGAAACATCAGCTTTTTTCTTCAAAGTCTTCGGTATTGGGTTTAACAAGTGAGGGTTCGTATAGAGTACTGCCCGACTATGCCGCTGTTGCAGCAGCCAAATCGGTTATGGAATCGAATGTGCGTTATATGGCCGTTGAACTGGCTACAAAAGGTATAAGAGTAAATCTTATAAATGCTGGTATTACAGATACTCAAGCCCTTAAAGCATTTCCCGATTATAATACATTTATTCATAAAGCCATTCAGCGTAATCCTCATGGCCGACTTACCCAACCCGCAGATGTAGCCAAAGTCATTGGCTTTATGGCTTCGGATGATTCGGAATGGATAAGCGGTAATTGCATCACTGTGGATGGTGGCGAACAACTAATAAGTTTTTACTGATGAATACAAACGAAAAAATACTTAAAGCACTGCCTTATGGCAAGAACTTTTCTTTTGTTGATGCCATTCTTGAGGTGGACGACAAAAAGATTAAAGGATGTTATACCTATAAAAAGGACATGTTCTTCTACGACTCGCATTTTGTGGGCAATCCTTTGGTTCCTGGTGTGATAATGATAGAGACAATGGGGCAAATAGGGATGGTTTCGCATCTTATTTATCTCACAAACGATTATACCTTTAATTTTTTGCCTGTGCTATCAAATGTTGAGGCCTCATTTTTTGGCAATGCCGAATATGGAGAATGCTGTTATGTTACAGGCACAAAAATATATTTTCGTAAAAATATTCTCAGGTCTTCTGTCGAGATGCGAAAAGCTGATGGAAGTCCTGTGGCTGCCCTCACTGCAAATATTATGGTCAATCTAAAAAAATGAAAAAACACAGGGTTGTTATAACGGGCTTAGGTATTGTGGCTTCAAATGCTACAGGTATTCCTGCTTTTCTGGATGCCATAAAAAAAGGGAAGTCAGGTGTTAAATTTATACAGCAATTATCCGAGCTTAATTTTGCCTGTCAGGTAGCAGGTATTCCTGATATCAGTCAGAGCCATTCAACAGAATTTTTTGAGAAATATCTGTTTACGGATGCTGGTGATAATGTTAAATATTCTACTCTTGCTGCTGCCGAAGCTTATCTGGATGCAGGTCTTGAAATACCTCTTCCACAAAGTGCGGAAACGGATTTTGAGACAGGTGTTATAATAGGTGGGGGTGTAGGAAATATAGATATTTTTTCTGAAAGAATTTTTCCTCTTGTTTCGAGGGGTGATGTGAAGCGACTCAGAAGCAATGTGGCAGAGTTTACTATGTTCAGTGCAGCCAGTGCCAATGTGTCTTTTTTGCTGGCCTTGGGTAATCAGGTGTCGGCCAATTCATCTGCTTGTTCAACAGGAACAGAATCAGTGATATTGGGTGCTGAACGTATCCGACAGGGACTGGCTAAGAGGATGGTAGTAGGGAGTTCGGAGATAGCATCCCCTTATGTGTGGGGATGTTTCGATTCGATGCGTGTGTTATGCCGCAAATATAACGATACTCCTGAAACAGCAAGCCGTCCTATGAGTGCTACTGCTGCTGGTTTTGTCCCTGCTGCCGGAGCAGGTATGCTGGTACTCGAAGATTATGAAACGGCTGTAAAACGCCATGCCCGGATATATGCCGAAATTATTGGTTGCTCACTGAATAGCGGAGGACAAAGAAACGGTGGAACCATGCAAGCCCCCGGGCCAATTGGTGTACAAAAATGCATTCACGATGCCATCAACGATGCCCATATTAAAAATAATGATATTGATGCTATTTGCGGGCATTTAAGCTCTACAATGGCCGACCCACTCGAAATAGCCAACTGGGTTGCTGCCCTTAACAGAAAAGCTATGGATTTTCCGTATATCAACTCACTTAACTCTATAACAGGGCATGGATTGGGCGCTTGTGGCACTATAGAAACCATTGCCGCCGTACTCGAATTGTATCATAACTTCTTGTTCCCTTCTTTAAACTGC
>CAZVOS010000582.1:0-2787 GCA_964628845.1 uncultured Bacteroidales bacterium
TTTGTAAATTTATATTTTAAATTAATTCTATCATGTTTAGAAAAAAGATATTAAATATTATTTTATTCCTGACAATAGCAAGCTTTCCTGTTATTGCACAAGAGAGCACCCAATTGGACAGGTTTAACTTAAAATCGCTTATAAAAGATAAAGATTACTTAAGTGATGTTGTTATTGTAAAATTAAAACCTACGCACAGGGATTTTTTCAAAACAAAGAGTCATGAACTAAATAAGTTATTTCCCCAATCAGCATTGATTTTTGAACAAATGTTTCCTTATATTGATGAACCAGCAACTGATAAAAATAGTTTTGGCCAAGCACTTGTAGATTTATCAAATATATACACTTTACATTTTGATACATCTGTTGAGCTGGAGAGGACAATTCATATACTCATGGCAACAAATATTTTTGAATATGCAGAACCCTATTTTATCCCCGAATTATTATACACCCCAAACGACCCGTTAATAAACAATCAATATTACTTAAATAAAATAGATGCTTTTAATGCATGGAATATTTCTCAAGGTGACACCAATGTTGTTATAGGTATTATAGATTCGGGTACAGATTTATTACATGCGGACTTGATTAACAATATAAAGTTTAATTATTACGACCCCATTGATGGTACGGATAATGATAACGATGGTTATATTGATAATTTTCAGGGTTGGGATATAGGCGAGGGAGATAACAATCCGCAATATAATATTGAAGCACATGGGGTACATATGTGTGGTATAGCATCGGCAGAAACCGACAATGGTACTGGCATTGCAGGAACAGGTTTTAAATGCAAATATCTACCTGTTAAAGCCACCAATGAAGACGGGCTGTTGACTAAAGCATATCAGGGTATGATATATGCTGCCGAGAAGAACTGTAAAGTAATAAACTGTTCATGGGGAAGTGTTGGTGGAAATGGACAATTTGGACAGGATATTGTAAACTATGTTACTTATAATAAGGGGGCTGTGGTGGTGGCTGCCGCAGGCAATTTGCACAACGAATTATTGTATTATCCTGCATCTTATCAAAATGTTATAAGTGTTGCAGCTACCAATGCTAACGACATAAAATGGACTGATATTCAAAATGGTTCTGGCTCAAATTATAATTATCATGTAGACATTTGTGCTCCAGGGCACCAGATATACTCAACATGGACAGGTGGCTCATATCTGAGCAGTAACGGCACATCAATGGCAGCTCCTATAGTTTCTGCCTGTGCAGCTATTGTAGCTTCAGAAAACCCAAGTTTTAATCCCAATCAAATCATTCAGCAACTAAAAGTAACGGCCGATATTATTGATACTATTACAGCCAATACGCCATTCTTGAACAAATTAGGTACTGGAAGAGTAAATCTTTATAAGGCACTGGCACTAACCAATATGCCTTCTGTAAATCTGATTTCATTAAATCAATCAGAAGAAGCATTAGCCGCATACACCAATGGCGATACCATAATATTATCAGGTGTATTTGTTAACTATTTATCGCCTGTCTCAAATTTAACATGCACACTCACTTCTTTATCCCCTTATGTAAGTGTTGTTGACAATACAATAACTTTTCCATCAACATTAGGAACACTTGATACTGTAAACAGCAATGCATTCCCTTTTAGAATTAAGATAAATTCAAATATGCCTCTTAATACAAAAACTTTTTTCAGACTTACATTCAACGGAGATAATAACTATACTGAAAAACAATACTTTTCAAGCATTTTCAATACCGATTATTTTACCATTGATACCAATAAAATAGCCATCACTTTTACAAGCAAAAGCAGGTTTGGTTATAATGATAATTTAAAAGAACAAGGTATCGGGCTGGTATATGATAAGGATGTTGCTTCGCAACTGGCTCTTGGGGGACTTATTTTAGCCATTTCTCCTGCAATGGTATCGGACAATATTTATGGGAGTACAATAGGCACATATAATAATCATTTCAACAGCTTAATTAAAGCACAAAAAATTATTCCCACAGTATTTTCCGATTATGATGCCAGAGCTGTTTTTAACGACAGTTTAGCAGGTATCAACAGTATGGGACTAGAGGTTACACACAATATTTATGCATGGAATAAACCCGCAGACGAAAAATATATAATAAGTGAATATTATATTCTAAATAAATCAAACTCACAGCATACTAATTTATATGCTGGCTTACTGATGGATTGGGAGATAGATGAAGAAAATTATCATGTAAGTGATTTTGATATCAATAACAAAATAGGGTATTCATATGCTTCAAATACAGGAGCAAGCTACACAGCCATGAAATTACTTACTACAGGCAATTACCGATTTTATGCTTTTGATAATATCAATGGCATTAACATAAGTGATGGTTTTAATAATTACGAAAAATATAATGCTTTAAGAACAAACAAATATCAGGCAGGTGTAAACAGTATGGATAATGAGATAATGAACCTGTTTAGTTGTGGTCCTTATTCGCCAAATCCTGGAGATACTATTAAAATTGCCTTTGCCATTATTGCAGGTGATTACCTTAACGACATTTTACAGAGTGCCGTAGAAGCGCAATACAGATATGACAATTTAAGCAGCAATATGCATCTTGCAAGCACAAACAGTTTACAAATCAACATTTTTCCCAACCCATGCACACACGAGGTTTATGTATTAATAAATAATCCCCAATCAGGACAATGCCTCATCAACATAACAGATAATACAGGGAGAATTGTAAAGAGTTTACATACAGAAATTAATAATGAAGATTTATTTAAAATGAGTA
>CAZVOS010000583.1:0-2783 GCA_964628845.1 uncultured Bacteroidales bacterium
TTAAACTGAAAAAGAGATTTCAAACAACAATTAGCTCAATTTCGCGTTAAAAAAATTATTGTTTGAATTATTGTTAATAATTTTTTAACAGCTTTTTAATTATTTTAAATTGTTTTTATATTTTTGCTATAAATTTAAAAATAGAACTATGCAAAAAAGGATTTACACAACATTGGCCCTTATAACGACATTTGTTTTGATTTTTTCTTCCTGTGGCAAATACGATGAAGGGCCTGCCTTCAGCTTAATACCAAAGAAAAGCAGGGTGGCAAACATTTGGAAAATTGAAAAAATATTTATCAATGATGTTGACCGTAGCAGTTTATATGAAATATATATAAATTCTTATAAATTAGAATTGACAAATGACGAAAAATTAACTGAAACCTACACCAATTCATTAGGTTCTGTTAGTGAAAATGGCACATGGGAATTAGCCAATTCTAATGCAGACATCATCTTTACTATTTCCGGAACAAAAACTACCTATAAAATAATGAGGTTAAAAATGAATGAGATGTGGTTAGAGAGAACGGATGCAGGACAAAAATTTACAACACATTATGTCACGTTCTAAGGGATGAGGAGAGATGGCCGAGTGGTCGAAGGCGCGCGCCTGGAAAGTGTGTAAACGTGTCAAAGCGTTTCAAGGGTTCGAATCCCTTTCTCTCCGCGGTTTTTAAGATTAAACCTAATAAAACAAATATAAATAAAATTAATGTAACTAATTAAAAATCAAATTAAAGTAATCATGAAAAAAATTATCACATTTTTGTTTTTAGCTGCTATGCTAACATTTCTCATTCAAAATGTTTCTGCTCAACCTGCTACAGGGGATGCCCCAACAGAAACTGTAGTAACTGACACAACTGTTCAGGACTCTTTACCAGCAACTACTGAAGTTACTGAAGAACCCGTGGTTGAACAGGAAAAAACTTTTCATTATATTTTGAAAGAAAAATTTATTGAAGGTGGTGCTGAATTTATGTTTGTAATTTTGCTCTGTCTTATTATTGGCTTAGCTCTTGCCATCGAAAGAATTTTATACCTCAACCTATCAACAACCAACACAAGCAAGTTACTTGCTAAAGTTGAGGAAGCACTTAAAAATGGCGGCGTAGATGCTGCAAAAGAAGTTTGCCGCAACACCAAAGGTCCCGTAGCCAGCATTTATTATCAAGGTCTCGATAGATTTAACCAAGGTCTTGATGTGGTGGAAAAATCAATTGTATCTTATGGAAGCGTATTGATGGGTCGTCTCGAAATGAACCTCACATGGATAGCTCTTTTCATTGCCTTGGCTCCTATGCTTGGATTTATGGGTACTGTAATAGGTATGATTGGTGCATTTGATGCTATTGCAGCAGCAGGCGACATTTCTCCCGCCATCGTTGCCAGTGGTATTAAAGTAGCTCTTTTAACTACTGTGTTCGGTCTTATTGTGGCTGTTATACTTCAGGTGTTCTACAACTACATACTTTCAAAGATTGACAATATTGTTAACAGTATGGAAAATGCAACAATCTCATTTATGGATATCATTATCAAACATAATAAATAAAAGATATGAATAGTTTAGTAAATATAGGACTTATCATTACCTACTTATTGCTAGGTATTACTGCACTTGCAGCTATTGGCCTGCCATTAATTTATTTCATAAAGAACTTTGAAATTGCAAAAGCAAAAAATTCATTTATATCAATAATTATTTTGCTTGTAGTATTTCTTATAACTTATTTTATATCTTCGGGCGATGTGAGTATGATTGACGAAAAATTTGGCGTATCACCTACCGGATTTAAATTAATAGGAGGTTCGATAATAACCACATATATTCTAGTGATTGTCGCTTTTATAGTGGCTGTTTACACAGAAGCTACAAATAAAATGAAATAATTTAAAATAAAAAATATGGCACGTTCAAGTCCAGAAATAAATGCCGGCTCAATGGCAGACATTGCATTCCTTTTACTCATATTCTTTCTTGTTACTACAACAATGGATGTTGACAAAGGATTGACCCGTATGCTCCCCCCACCCTTAGACCCTAATGTACCTCCACCTCCTCCTATCAAGGAAAGAAATGTTTTTCCTGTTCTTATCAATTCACAGGATTTACTCATGGTGAAAGGCAAACCAGGTTCTATTGAAACTCTCAGACAACAAACCAAAGAATTTTTTCTCAATCCAAATGACGACCCCAATTTGTCTGAGCAACCACTTTTTTCAGAAAGAATATCACTTACCGATGCAGAGCAAAGAGCTTATGATATATTAGGCGATATAAAAGTATCGAGAGGTGTTATCTCTTTACAGAACGACCGTGGTACTTCTTATAATGTATACATCAAAGTACAAAACGAACTTGCAGCTGCTATAAGCGAAATCAGAGACGAGCTTTCGATGCAGAAATTTGGTATTAAGTTTTCACAACTTAAAAACGAAGATTATCTCGAAGCCATTCGAACAGCCGTTCCTATGAGAATTTCTGAAGCAGAGCCAAAAGATGTAGGAGGAAAATAACATGGCAAAATTCAAGAAAAAAAAATCAAATTCAAGTGCTTCTATATCAACGGCATCATTGCCTGATATCATCTTTATGCTGCTTTTTTTCTTCATGGTAACAACAACAATGAGAGAAACTACGCTCTTTGTAAAAGTAACTGTACCTGAAGCCACTGAAGTACAAAAACTAGATAAAAAAGCCCTTGTCAGTTATATTTATATTGGCAAACCGCACCAATCGGCTGTATATGGTACCGAACCACGTATACAACTCA
>CAZVOS010000584.1:0-2777 GCA_964628845.1 uncultured Bacteroidales bacterium
TTGCCTCAAAGTTGAGCTTTTTTTTTATTATTTTTAATTTTGCAAACATATAAGACACTAAAATTCACTAAGTTTTTTTTTGTGGTTCTTGGTGCCTTTGTGCCTTGGTGGCTATTTTTATTATGACTCTAAAAAACGGAATTACACTAAATCTCATTAAAAAGACAATCCATTGTAATACTGTTTTCAATAATATTTAAGCTATATGAGTTTTCTTTTAGTCCGTAGCTTGAGATAAAAGTAAAATAGACACCTTTGCGCGTTTTTATTTCCTCAAAAAAATATCTGTGCTTATTTTTAAGATTTTCAAAATCAGCTTTAGTTAATGTGTAAACATCGCTATGAAATTTCATCTCGCACAGATTTATTCTGTTGTCATCCCTGTCAATCACCAAATCTATTTGTACCAACTCATTTTTCCATGATGAACATTTTGTAAAAACGCTTCCAATACCAAGCTCATTTTTTATCTGCTGGATGTGTTTCAGACAGATGGTTTCAAAAGCAAAACCCGTCCATACATTGAATCTGTTTTTCTGAGACAGTTTTGCCCATGTGCCTTTGCCGCCACTTTTATTGGGCTCAATAAATTTTAAGTAGAACATACAATACTCGTCAGATAAGCGGAAAAGAGAGTTCCTGTTTTTCTTACAATAAGGTGTGTACTGACTGACAAAACCCGATTCAATAAGCTCATTAAGCACATTTGTTGTAAATCCTGATTGCTGCAATTTACTTTTATTCAACAATTCGGCTCTTGTTAAGCCTTTATTTGTATTACCGAGTGCCCTAATGATTGATATGTGTGCGTTGGCGTTGTTAAATAAAAACGCAAAAACCTCATTAAACTCGTTCATTAATTCACTATCCTGTTCAAAACACAAATTATCAATGTTCTGAGCAACACTCAGCCCCCTTTTTATCCTTTCGAGATAGTGAGGCACACCACCGATTGACATATACAACAGCAATATGTCGTAATGTTCAAATTTTATTTTACGGCTTTCGAGAAATTGTTTTGTTTCATGCAGGTTAAACGGCAACAACCTTATTCTCTGAGTTAACCGATTATGCAAACCTCCTTTGTTTTGAATGATTTCTTTAACCATATAGGAAGCTGCTGAACCGCATATAACTACTATTAAATCTTTTCGGTACGTACAATACGAATTCCAAAAGTTCTCAAACCATGTTAAAAACTTCGAACGCATGCTTGCCATCCATGGAAACTCATCAAAAAATATTACTTTTTTTTCTCGGACTCTTGACTTATCAATACATGTCTCCAGCATTTTAAAAGCATCAGACCAATCAGCAGGAATGCCTTCCGAAGGATCTTGTATCTTAAAACAATTTGCAATTTGATGATGGAAGTTTTTTAACTGGTCTTTCATTGTGCCATTATGCAGTCCTGTAATTTCAAAAAGAATGTTCTTTTTAAAAACTTCTCTGATTAAAAACGTTTTCCCGATTCTTCGCCTGCCATAAACGGCAACCAATTCTGATTTATCAGTATTTAAGAGGTTTTGCAATAAAGCTGTTTCCTTTTTTCTGCCTATTATTTCCATTTAGTTAAATTCTAATTACTACTATAACTATGTATTATATGCACATAAAGTATTATTTCAAAACTTTTCTGTTGCTGCAAAATTAATCAAATAATACTATAACTTAAAGTTTTTTATACTTAAAGTAGTGTTTGAGATTTATTTTTATTTAAATCGTAAATTTTGAGTAATTTTATTTTTTTTAAAGCTATGAGATTTATAATCCCCATTTATATTTTGTTTTTATATTTTGTTTGTTCTGATGCTTATTCTCAACAAGCAATTTCAGGACAATTCTCTGGTCTTGCAGGGCAAAAAGTAAAATTAGTTGGTTTCAATGGCCTTGATACTTACGGTATTGACAGCACAAAAGTAGACGAAACCGGAGATTTCCACCTGTCGTTCCATACTAAAGATTATGGCATGGGCTATATCGCAGCCGAAGACAACAAGCCATTTTTTGTAATATTGGCTGCAGGCGAAAACCTGAGCTTGCAAGGTGAATCACTTGCTAACACAGAAATGCTGAATATCACTTGCGGCAACCAAAACCGCCTTTTCGAACGCTATGCCAATGAGCATGTGCGCAGGGAGCAGACCTTAAGTGCATGGGATTATTTAGAGAAAATTTACAGTCTTGATACCCTTTTTGCCGTGCATGATGTGCCGAAACATGCCATAGCAAGCGAAAAACAACGTATAAAAACCGAAGACAGTTTGTTTCTGGCAAGTATTGACAAGAATACGTATGTGAGTTGGTATTTGCCATTGCGTAAGTTGGTCAGCTCTGTATCTTTTATTGCCCAGTACCGCCCCGCCGAAATTCCTGCTTCAATTGCCGCTTTCCGAGCCATTGATTATACAGATAACAGACTCTGCAAAAGTGGTTTGCTGAGCGATGTTATTGAAAGCCATTTTTGGTTAATTGAGAACAGTGGGCGTTTATTAGATTCTGTTTATCTGGAAATGAATAGTTCTATTGACTTTATGTTTGAAACACTGACAAAGGATGAGAAAATGTTTAACGACATAAGCGCATACCTTTTTAAACTGCTTGAACGGCGCAGTTTATTTCAATCAGCCGAGTATTTGTCATTAAAAGTACTTAATGAAGTGAGTTGCACCATAAACAAGGACCTTGCCTCACAAATGGAAAGCTACCGTGCCATGAAAAAGGGCAATACGGCACCCGATTTTGTATTTCAGAAGGATGTTTTTGCACCAGGCTAT
>CAZVOS010000585.1:0-2763 GCA_964628845.1 uncultured Bacteroidales bacterium
GCTATGGTCCTATGATTTGGGTTAAAGCCAAAGAAGGAATTACTAATGATGAATTGAAAGATGAACTTAAAGGAATTATGAGGTCTATACGGAAGTTAAAGCCAGTAGCCGATGATAATTTTGCACTTAATGAAACAAGTCTGCTATCGCAAGGATTTGGAGATCTCTTTAAAATTGTTTCTCTGGCAGGGTGGATAATTGGTTGTTTTTCTATACTTGTCGGTGGCTTTGGTATTGCCAATATCATGTTTGTATCTGTAAAAGAAAGGACTGGCATTATTGGTATTCAAAAATCGGTAGGTGCAAAAAGATATTTTATCTTATTTGAGTTTCTTATCGAGGCCATTATTTTATGTGTTATCGGAGGCATTGTAGGTCTTGTGATTGTTTTTGCAGCAACACTTATTGCCTCAGCTTTTATTGATATGAAGATATTCTTAACATGGTCAAATATTATTCTTGGAATAAATGTATCAGCCATTATTGGTCTGATTTCTGGCTTTTTACCTGCTTACAGTGCTTCCAAACTTAATCCTGTTGATGCAATCAGAAGTAATCAATAAGCGTTTATTTACTTATTAAAACCACTGCATAAGCAGAAATACCTTTTTCCTGTCCAACAAACCCCAGTTTTTCGGTGGTGGTGGCTTTTATCGAAACATCATCCATGTCAATATCCAAGAGCTCGGAAATGTTTCTTTTCATATCCTCTATGTATGTTGATATCTTAGGTGTTTGAAGGCAAACAGTGCTGTCGATATTGTTTATTGAATAAGCTTTTTTCTTAATTAATTGGAACACCTCTTTTAATAAAATTCTACTATCAATACCTTTGTATTTTTCTGAGGTATCGGGAAACTGATATCCAATATCTCTTAATGAGGCAGCACCCAGAAGAGCATCGCAGATAGCATGTAAGAGGACATCCGCATCCGAATGTCCGAAAGCTCCTTTATGATGCGGTATAATTACACCTCCAATTATTAAAGGACAGTTCTCTTTTAACTGATGAACATCATATCCTAAGCCAACCCTTAATTTCAAAGTATTATTTAAATAAAAAAATTATAATTTGCTTTGTTCTTTGAATGCCGAAAAATCGAATGTTAAAGTAAACCTGAGGGTGTTTTCAAGTGGATTTCTTCGTTCTGTAGGTATGAGGTAAGCAAAGTCAAGTCCAAAAACATTGTATTTTAAGCCTGCACCCAAAGTAAAATATTTTCTGTTGCCCTTTGTGGCATGTTCGTGGAAATAACCAGCGCGGATGGCAAATTGTTTATCGTACCAATATTCGACACCTGTGGATAAAGAAAATTCCCTTATCTCTTCCTTAAAGCCGCCTGGTGCGTCATTAAATGAACCAAACATACCGCTAACTACAGATACATTAGGATCTTCACCTAATAATATTTCACGTTTGCCATCTGGTCCATAAACAGGAAGTCCGTTTGTGTCAAGTTTCCAGATAGGAGGAGTAGGAACAAGTAATTTATTGATGTCGAATAAAAAAGATAACTGGTTGTATTTATCAAGTTCTAAAGATAAGCAAGGACCAAATCTCAGGTTAATAGGGATAAAATCAGTTTCAATATTCTCTGTATAGGATATTTTCTGTCCGATATTTGAAATGTTAATTCCTACTGATAAAACAGCTTCGGTAGATTTAATTTCTAATGGTTTCCGGTAAAAAGCAGATACATCAGCGGCTATGGATTGTCCAGCTCTTGATTCGGCCCCTCCTACAAATATACCGCCTGTTAAATTTGAATATATATACCTCATGGCTACAGCACCAGATATTTCTTCCGAAAATAAACGCGAATAGGCAACGTCTATTGAAAATTCATTTGGCTTAAAATCACCAATTACTTGTCCAATATCATTTGTAAAGGTAATATCTCCTAAGGAGAAAAAAAGAAGGGAAGCCGCAACAGTCTGTTGTTTGTCTATCCTTTTATAGCCAGTCAGGTATGCCAGGTTAATATCATTAACCAAAGCCCTGAGCCAAGGACTATAGGACATGGAAAACCCCATGTCATTTTCGATAAATGCATATTTGGCAGGGTTCCAGTGCATCGAACTGGCATCTGGTTTAGATGCTACACCAGCATCACCCATCGCACCTGCCCTTGCATCAGGAGCAATAATTAGAAAGGGTACAGCGGTAGTTATAGTATTAATTCTGTTGTTTGGATTTTGCCCTAATACGTCATTATAATTTACATTATTTTGTGCATGGGTTAAACTATACACAAACGACAGACATAAAACCAAAAAGCTATATTTATTTCTAAATTTCATTATAAAAAATATTAAATTGCAAAGTTAACGAATTTTTCTTTAATTTATTTTAGTAATATTAATTTTTCTGTTTTTTCGGCCTTCAAACCATCACAATTCCTTACATGTAATTTATATATATATAATCCCTCACTTAGTCTGTCGCCCCCTTCTCCAGTACCATCCCAAACAATTGGCTCTGATTTAAACCCTGAATTTATAATGTTTTTTTCAATGGTTTTTACCATACGCCCATCTGTCGAATAAATTTGTATTTCAATACTTAACTCATTACAGGTCTGGTTATGTTCAAAGATAAAACTAGTTAAGTCCCTGAAAGGATTTGGGTAATTGAGCAGATGCTTTATGGCCAATTCTTCAGAGTCAGTAACATAAAATTCAATATAGGCCTCTGATGAATTGTTATGTACATCCCACACTTTAAGTCTTAAATTATGTAAACCAAGGTCTAAGTTATAAAAC
>CAZVOS010000586.1:0-2759 GCA_964628845.1 uncultured Bacteroidales bacterium
AAAATCCATTATTAATTACAGCACTAATCACTTTTCTATGTGCGCCAGGTTTATGGTTTATTGCTTTAAACAAATTAGATTTATCTATTGCCTATCCAGTCTTAGTAGTATTTCATCTTATTTTCATTCTGCTCGCTGGTATTCTTTTATTAGGTGAAGGGCTCTCATTAAATAAAGCCATAGGTTGTTCTTTAATTTTAATCAGCTTGTACTTTTTCTATAAAAATTAACATAAAGAAATAAATATGAAAAATAGCAATACCTATCAGATGTGCACAAAATGTATTATTGATTCAACAGTTGCCGGAGCAAGGTTTGATAAAAATGGCGTATGTAATTATTGTTATTTACAGGATAAGCTGTCGGAACAGTTCCCCAATGGACAGGAGGGAAAGGAGAAAATTGACAGATTTTTAAAAATAATTAAAAAAAAAGGAATTAAAAAAAAATACGACTGCATTATTGGTGTCAGTGGAGGAAGAGACAGCACCTATACTTTATGGCTTGCGGTCAAAAAATGGGGCTTAAGACCTTTAGCAGTACATTTTAATGATGGTTTTGGTAACCCTGTTGCAGGAGAAAATATGCTCAAGACATGCAAAAAACTTGGTGTTGAACTCAGAACAATTACTTCAGACTGGAAAGAGTCAAAAGATATTAGAATTGCTCATTTGTATGCCTCAACTCCCGATTTCGGCAATAGTACTGATGTTGGAATTGCTACTGCACTTTATGGTGTTGCCGCAACTGAAAATATTAAGTACATTATTATTGGACAGTCTTTTAGAACAGAAGGAATTTCTCCGCTTGAGTGGAACTATATGGATGGAAAGTATTTAAGGGCCTATCATAAACAATTCGGTAAGCAGAAATTAAGACCATGGAGGCCAACAGATCCTGGTTTTAACTTATCATTAAAAGAAATATTTTACTATACAGTTTTAAAAAGAATTAAAACAATACCTCTTTTATATTACTATGATTATATAAGAAGTGACGCAGATATGATTTTAAAGGAAGAACTTGATTGGACATATCCTGGAGCTCATTATTATGACGATTTATTACAATCATTGATGTTTTATTTACAAAGAGTAAAATTTAAATTCGACAGAAGAAAATTTAATTATTCGGCTCTTATTCGTTCAGGTCAAATGACAAGAGATGAAGCATTAGAAAAAATCAAAACAATTTATGTAATAGAAGATCCTAAAGTTGTTGATTTATGTATTAAACGTTTGGGAATTTCTGAAGAAGAATTCCAGAAAATATTGAATCTTCCCGTTAAGTCTTTTAGGGATTATCCAAATAATTATAGAATTATAAAATTGTTTAAAATACCAATTTACATATTAAGTAAATTGAATATATTGCCAGGAACAGCTTATGATAAATATTTTAATTGTGGTTAAAATTTCGCTTAGGTTTATCCCATGAAGAGAAAAATACTTTTCATTGTAATTATAGCACTTACTTTAATAAAACTAAAACTAGCAGGTGTAGGTTTTTTTTCATCTGGAGGCGATGAAATAAGATACTTCGAAAGTATTAATGCATTAATTCAACTTAAAGAGTGTAATTTATATTCTGCCATTCAATGTATCTACTCAACACAAGGCAGACCAGGAGATGTTATTGTAAATATTATCCCTGCTTCCATGCAATATGTAGCTTTTAAAATATTTGACCCTGAACTAACTGAGGATAAAAACATCCCTTTTTTTATTTTTAATTTTTTGATTTATTGTTGTATTTTACTTGTTCATTTTAAGTTCTCAAAACTTTTTCTAAAAGACATTACTTTAGCGTTGCTCAGCGTTTTATTTTATTCATGTTTAACAAATTCGTATCTATACCTGCGTCATGCTTTGCCTTACGATACGAGTTTACTGCTCTTTTACCTGATTATTTATAAAATATCTAAAATATCTTTAAAATCCATTGTAACAATTAAGCAATCATTTATATGGGGAGGGCTTTCATTTTTTGCATTTACAATTTACCAAGATATTTCCCACTATTCTTTATAGCTGCTTGTTTATTATTTTTTATTAATTTTGAGCTCAATTACTTGAAAAAAAGAATTTTATTATTATACGCTTCCTCAGGTTACTTACTTCACAAATTTGTAATGTATGGACGTTTATTACATCAGTACTCTCCTTTTGTTATTATTTTTACGATATTTGGATTAAGTGAAATTTCAGGTTTATTAAAAATACGGAAGGATTTTCTATTGAAAAAAAGCTAAATATTTCAAAAATGAACCTTCATGTTGCACTTTACACAAAAAATAAGAATGATAATTAATTAAATAATAACATTATAGAATGAAACTATTTGAAGAGGATTATAAAACTACTATTTTAAATCGGGAAAAAATTTCAAAAAACAGTAACCTGTTATATTGGTACAAAAAAAGTTATGAAAAGATTTTTAATGGTGTTGAAGGACTCAATAAGCTTAGCATCCTAGAAATAGGTAGTGGCACTTCTCCTATAAAAAGATTTTATCCAAGCATCAAAACGAGTGATATCCTACCCCTCGATTTTATTGATTATAATTTTGACGGCTTACATATTGATACTTGTAAGGAATTAGAGGGGCTCACATTTGATATTATTACATTCAGCAATGTATTACATCATATTGAGAAGCCTATAGATTTTTTAAAGAAATGTAAAGAGAAATTGAATTCTAGGGGAAAAATTATTTTTCTTGAACCCTATTTAAGTATTTTTTCGATGCCTATATATAAA
>CAZVOS010000587.1:0-2758 GCA_964628845.1 uncultured Bacteroidales bacterium
CTGCGACACATCTTTGAAACCACTCTTGAAATTGAAACCTCACATCAGAATTTAATACTTCCTGTGGACGAAGAAGATAACGACGGACTCAACTACATAGCAGGTAAAAGCATCTCCCATATCAACAAAATGGCTTGCCTAGGTACCAAATTAGCCCATGTGGATGGCGGTGTCCCTAACATTGGGATTTCTATCGAAAAAATTGATGCATACAATCTGGGCCAACTTATATATTTCTTCGAAATAGCTTGTGCTTATAGTGGCTATTTACTGGGTGTAAACCCCTTCGACCAGCCAGGTGTGGAGGCCTACAAAAAAAATATGTTTGCCCTCCTCGGCAAAAAAGGTTTCGAAGAGGAAGCCAAAAAGCTGGGGTTTTAAAACACAAAGATTAAACCCAAATTTTTCAATCTTTATCTGTACAATATTTCTTGATTAAGTCATCCGCATTGTTAAGTCCTAAACTTTGGGCTTTCTGCCAGTCGGTACATGCATTTGTCATCTCTGTTAATCTGTAGTATAAAGCCCCGCGGTTGTAATATGCTCTTGCATTTAAAGGATTAAGCTCTATGGCTTTATTATAGTCTTTTAAGGCGGCATCAAGCTGATTCTGATTGTAATAAACAATCGCCCTGTCGTTGTAGGCCTGGTCGTGAGTAGGGATAAGTTCAATAGTACGACTGAAACTAAGCAATGCATCAGCATATTGTTTAAGCATCATTTGTGCAAGCCCCTTGTTGTAAAAGGTGAGTCCATACGTATTGTTAAGCTCTGTAGCTTTATCGTAATCTTTCAGCGATTGTTTATAATTGCCCGCATAATAATAAGCAATACCCCGCGAATGATAGGCATAAAATGCATTAGGATGTTTTTTTATCACATCATCAAACAAACTAATACCATCGGCCCATACTTTATTGCGGTTGTAGGTCAGAACCGAGAAAATTAACACAATGGTGGTAAAAACGGATAATATGAATGTTTGATTATTTATTTGCTTGTCGAAAAGATTTTCTAAAAACACCCCCACTATAAAAGCCAAACCCACATAAGCCATATACGTATACCGTTCTGCCACCACAGCCCCACCTACAGGAAAAAACTGAAGCACCAATGCCAGCGAGAAAAAGAAAAATAAAAATCCAAAAACAAGCACTTTCTTTTCCTTGACCATGCGAAACACAATAAATACAAATAGTATAATTAATAGTGGCGACAGATAATAAATCAAGGGCAATATTTCCCCTTCTAAAACTGGATGTGGGTAAAATGCCGATAAAAGCACAGGAACAAAAAATTTAAAAATGTAAAAGCTTAAGCCATAGGTAGCCACAAAAAAGGAATTGATTAATGTATAATCAGGTGTAAGATGCTGCTGCTGGGCATCCTGCGATTTAAGAGCTATAATACCAAATACCACAGCCAAAATAAAAAAGGGTAATTTAAGTAAAATCCCTCTCACATTGATTTTTATATTTTTATAATAATCAATTAATAACAAAATCAGTGGAAGAATAACTGCTGCCGATTTCGACAATAAAGAGAGCAGAAAAAACAAGAATGCAAGGACATAATTCTGTAGTTTCCCATTCTCTGAAAATCGCATATAAAATATTAAAGAAAGCAGAAAGAAAAAAGAATACAACACATCTTTTCGTTCCGATATCCATGCCACCGACTCTACATGCAGCGGATGTATGGCAAATAAAGCTCCCACCATAAGTGGTGTTAGGTTTTTCTTTGTCAGCAGTTTTACGAAAAAGAAAACCAGAACCACGTTACACAGATGTAACAACAGATTCATAAAATGGTATGCTTTGGGGTTTTGTTTAAAGAAATGAAATTCTGTGGCATAGCTTATGGTGGTAAGTGGGTGGTAATTACCCATATAGAAAGTAGTAAAAATCTCTTTGATGTTCTTATTATTCAGTTGCTGTACTGCTGCATTGTTCAATATATAGCCATCGTCATCCCAGTTAACTATAAAACCATTTTTGAGTGTATTAGAAAAAACAATAAAAGTTAAAAGAATGATAAACCCTAAAATTATCTTATACTTAAGTGGGTAAATATTTTTAGTAATATTATTTTTTTTATCACTTTTGTTCGCTTTTTTCCTTGTCTGCATAAACCTTCTTAATTGATTATAAAAGCTTATTCTTTCTTTTTATCAATGATTATTTTTATCATTTCAATTATGTGGCTTTGGGCTTCCTGTATATTACCCCCCCTTGTTTTTTCTATCTTTGCATATTCCTCTTCAAAAGTCTTTAGCTTACGGATGCCCATATACGACAGTAGTGTGTCCTTAAATTCTTTATCAGCATTTTTTAAAGCGATGCTCAAGGTTTTAATGTCCACTTTTTTTACAAATTCTTTAATGGCAAATTCGGGTAATTCTGTTATAGCACTAAAAATCAATTCTTTTTTATTTTCTTTTTTGGGTAGTTGAATGGGGTTTCTTTTAGTTGTTTTTGTTTTTTTTAGAGAGTTTATTTTTGTTTTTTTAGGGGCTGTTTTTTTTGGTGTATTACTTTCTGTTTTCTTTCTGCTCGTCTTTTTAACAGGAGTTTCTTCTTCTTTTTTATTTTCTTCGGGTTTTTCAATTCTTGTAGATATCACGGGTACTTCCACCACACAGCTTTCATTAACCCTGCTCATAAAATCGGAGAGTACGTTCATATAATTGATAAAGGCCTCATAAGGACTGTTATAGGGATTAAAGTATTTATGTACTTCGCCATCCGAAAACCATTTG
>CAZVOS010000588.1:0-2746 GCA_964628845.1 uncultured Bacteroidales bacterium
ATAAGTAAAAATAATTTTAATGATTTGAAGAATGGCATTTTATATTTAAAGGGCGGACATTTTGAAGAGGAACTTAAAAAATTAAAGAAGTGGCATTATAAGATTTATGATATCTCCGAAATTTTTGAAGATACTCATTACAAAGACAAAAATATCGTATATTTACATCCAATTAAATAGTAGAATTGAAAGGATTTTTACATCATTTGAATACATTAAAGAACAAGCTGCCAAAGCCCGAGAATTGGATATTTTGGGTTTCTGTCTCTTTAGTTGTTAAAACAATATTTTTTGTTGTTTTTATATCCCTTTATCAGTACCTGGGAGACGATTATGCGGGCTTTAATTATAAGGGGTCGTTTGCTAAGGCGGGGGGGGATGTTGAATCTTATTTTGAACCCATTGAAAATTTACTTGATAAAGGGGAATATTTCGACGACATAAGAATGCCAGGTTATGGTTGGATATATTATTTTTTGCGTTTGTTTCTAAATAAAGCTGCATCATTTAATGTAATAATTATTATTCAATTGATATTTTCAGCAATAAGCGTATATTTACTTGGGTTAATTGCATATTTGCTTATTAAAAAGAATATTAGTTTTTATTTTGCATATCTTCTTTACTTAATCAGCACTTTTGTTTCAATAAATGATTATGTTTTAATGACAGAAAGTTTTTCTGCATCAGCATTGATAACTTCACTATATTTTTTTCAATTATATATTAAAAATAAACATCTACAATTTTTATTTTATTCGGGTTTATTTCTCACATGGTGCATTTTCTTAAAGCCCATTATTTTTCCCATTCTGTTATTTTTAGTTTTTATAATCATTACGGACTTCATTTATACAAAAGCAAAATTCTTATTATTTGCAAAGCGTATTTTTGTTTTAATCATTACATTTATAATTATTGAAGGGTTGTGGGTTTATAGAAATTACAAGAAATACGACAGGGTTTTTCTTTTTCAGAAAAGTATTTATTATGCTGGTTATGAAAAAGGGTTTCGCAACAGCTTAATTTTATTCATCAAATCATTTGGGGGAAATATTGAATTCTGGTTACCTTCTTCTGAAGTAATTTATTTTGAGCCTGAAAGTCCCTATTTCTATGCAAAACAAGGTATGGACAGTACATTCAGTTTAATACCAGAATACATTTACACAAGTAAATTTAATAAAGATAGTCTATCAAGTGTGAGAGCTTTGATAATAGAACTTCATGAACCAAATATTGATTTTAAAGAAAGAGAGATACTTGAAAACGCTATTATAAATAAATTAAATACATATAAAGCATCTTTGAAAAATGAAAAATGGTTTTTATATTATGCTGGTTCAAAATTGATTGCTTTAAAAAAGTTGATATTTAATTCTGAATATGGATTTGGTTACATATGGAAGGATAGTATTAACTATTATTGGTACAGAATTTTTAAATTATTTTACTCAGTCTTTTATTATTTTATAATAATCACAGGAATTATCGGTTGTGTATTTTTATCTGCAAAGTACTTGATTAAATTTAATAACCTGTTTTATCCGCTTATAATTTTTGTCTTATATTTAACTTTATCATATCCAGTTTTGTTCAACGAGAGTCAAAACAGGTATTTTGTTACTGCATATCCATTTATTTTATTATCAGGAGTTTATGTAATGGTAATATTATTAAAAACTATTAAAAACAAATGGAGATTTACCATAAAAAGTGAAATTAAATAAACGTAAAAATAGATGAATTTAATTTGACAGATATTGTTTTAACATGAATAAATTCCATATTAATTTTCTATTATTCTTTTTATACATAAGGTGTTGGTCAATTATTTTTTTAATGTATGATTGATTAAATAAAGAATCATTCGATAGCAAAACATCATTAACTCTGTTTTTTAAATCTTTTCTTATCCAATCTGATAAAGGAATGCCAAACCCTTTTTTTGTTCTATAAACAATAATCTCTGGTAATTTGTTCTCCATGAGCTTCTTTAAAATAAATTTGCTTGTTAAGCCTTTCTGTTTAAAACTTTTTGGTAAAGAATTCAAAAATTCAACAACATTTCTATCAAGAAAAGGAGCTCTAACCTCTAAAGAATTATACATACTGGCTCTGTCAACTTTAACAAGAATATCATCAAGGAGATACGTTTTAAAATAATAATAAGAAATTTTTTCAAATTCTGACCAGTTTTTTTCTGCTTCCGAAAAGTGATAGTCGATAATTCCTAGCCCTGTTTTATCATGCAAACCATTATAAACATCTGATTTAAACAATTGACTTTTTTCATCTGGAGTAAAACTGCCTAACCATAACTGATGAATGTGATTTTTATGGCTTAAAAAACCTCTCAGATACTGTTTTACTTTAAAATCAAGACTTATATTATTGTCACTTGGAGGCAGTAGTTTTTCAGCAGTATACAATAAAGATTTAGATAATAACGGATGAAAAAGTGCCAATGGAAATTTAAAATAATTTGAAATAAAAGTTGGGTACCCAGCCATGAGTTCATCACTGCCATCTCCACCAAGAGCAACAGTTACATTTTGACGTGTAAATTTTGATAAAAAATATGTTGGGATGAGCGAGGCATCAGCAAAAGGTTCATCCACCAAAGTATATATTTCATCAATAAGCTCGAGTGTTGTTTTCGGCGATAAAAGCTGGGTATGATGTTCTGTACCAATATGTTTTGAAACAAGTTCAGCATAATTCGATTCGTCATAGCTTTTATCTT
>CAZVOS010000589.1:0-2743 GCA_964628845.1 uncultured Bacteroidales bacterium
TAACAATAAAGACCTGAAGTATCTTAATAGAAGCCATACACCTGAAACTGCTGAAGAATCTATTAAAATGGCACAAGATTCAGGAATTAGAAACATCAATACCGACCTCATATATGGTATCCCTGTTCAATCGATAAAAACATGGAACAACAACCTGCAAAAATTCTTAGCACTTGATATCCCACACCTTTCTGCCTATTGCCTTACTGTTGAGCCACACACACCTCTTGATGTGCTCATAAGAAAGAAGAAAATCAAACGTTTTAACGAAAAACTAAGTATCAGTCATTATAGAAAGCTCACTAAAATTATGACAGAAAATAATTATATTCAGTATGAGATTTCTAATTTCTGTAAAGAGGGCTTTGTTTCTGTGCACAACAGCGCATACTGGCAACAAAAACCTTATCTTGGATTGGGAGCTTCGGCACATTCTTATAATGGCGATATAAGATGGTCGAATGTAAGTAATACAAGTCAATATATCGAAAAGCTACTTAAAAATGAATGCTATTTTGAAACAGAAACACTAAATACAGAAACAAAATATAATGAGTATGTCATGACTTCACTACGTACTATTGAAGGATGTAGTTTGGATTATTTGTTAAAACATTTTGGTAAGGAATATGTAAATTATGCCACAACATTTTTAGAAAAATTCAAAGAAAAGAAATGGATAGTTCATACAAATGAGACATTTAAACTGACAGACAAAGGAAAGCTATTTGCCGATGCCATCAGTTCTGATTTATTTTGGGTAAAATGAACCTTGTTTTTTTATTTTTAAACAACACGAACAAATCAATATATATATAATAAAATTTTTAACTTTGAAGTATATTTGTCCCTATTCATTAACTATATTTTAATGAAACAATTAATAAAAATACAAAGTTTTTTTATTGGCTTTCTTTTTCTTTTTATCTTCACAGGCATCAGAGTTGTGAGTCAAAGTGTATATACACCCCTTGGAAGTTCATCTTATCACATCATTGAACGTTTTGATATTAAATATCCTGAATACAACAGTTCTATTAATACTGCTGTGAAGCCATATAAGAGGAAGGACATCATAAGTTTTATAAATGCCATAACTAACGACTCTTCAACTTGTGCCTTTACAGATGTGGACAGATTTAATATTGTTTATCTTTTAAAAGACAACAGCGAATGGCATCAGAATACACTTACATTGAGTAAGAGGCAGCTTTTAAAACCTTTCTATAAAGAACAATCGGATTTGTATGGTATTGAAACAGATGAGTTTATGTTTAAAATAAGTCCTGTTATTCATTTTGATATAGGCAAGGAGGATGGTTCAAAAGAATATAAATATTTTAATACAAGAGGCATTGAGCTTAGGGGGAGTATAAACAACAAAGTGGGTTTTTATTCATTTCTTTCGGACAATCAGGCCGTTTTACCTGCTTACATCAACAACAGGCGTCTTTTACAGGACAATGTATTGTCGGGAGAGGGTTGGCAAAAACCTTTTAAGACAAGTGGAACTGATTTTTTTACGGCACGTGGCTATATCACATTTAATGCGACAAAAAATATTGATATGCAGTTTGGACAGGACAAGAATTTTATAGGCAATGGTTACCGGTCTTTACAATTGTCCGATTATTCTAACAATTATCTGTTTTTTAAAATAAATACCCATCTGGGCCCTATAAACTATCAAAACCTCTTCTGCGAATTGCTCGATTATCCTTTGCAATCGCCCAACAGCAATTTATATAAAAAGAAATATGCCACATCACATAAATTAGATATAAGAATTTTAGACAATCTGCATATAGGTTTTTTCGAAAATATCATTTTTGCCAGAGGCGATAGTGGGGTGTCAAGAGGAGGTTTCGATTTTCATTATCTGAATCCTGTGATTTTTTACCGTGCTGTGGAACATCATTTGGGCGATAACGATAATGTGGCTCTGGGTATTGATTGGAAATATAATTTTTTAAAACGTTTTTCATTTTATGGGCAGGTGTTCATAGATGAGTTTAACTTTTCTGACTTAAAAATGGATATTGATTCTTTTTTAGTAAAAATAAAGCTTAAAAGTGAACGTTCATACGCCACACAGGGTTCATTTCGCAATAAGTTCGGCTTTCAGACTGGCTTAAAATACATTGATGTAGGGGGAATTGATAATCTGGATGCACAGCTTGAATGTAACTTTGTACGCCCTTATGTTTATACCCATTATGATGTAACATACAGTGGTAACACGCCTGGTGAAATTTATTCACATTACAAACAAGCTCTCGCCCATCCAAGAGGCGCAAATTTTAAAGAATATATCATCATTTTAAAATACCAGCCCATTTTTCCTCTTAGTTTTACAATTAAATACTTTGACATTACTCAAGGACTCGACAGTTCGGGTACTAATTACGGGGGCAATATATTTCTCGATTACGAAACACGTCAGAAAGATTATGGAAATACCTTGTGTCAGGGTGTCAATACTAAAATACAGATGGCTGATATGATGGTGAGCTATCAACTCAAACACAATATTTTTGCTGATATTAGATATATATACCGCATGGAAAAAAGCGATATAGCCACACGCAACAATAAAACATCCTATATTACATTAGGTCTGAGGATGAACTTTAATACGAGAAAATTTGATTTTTAAAAAAATGAATTATTTTTTTTTATTTAAAATAATATAATGAGAAACTATGTTTTTTTAATGTCTTGTTTCTCCCTTTTTTTTGTATCT
>CAZVOS010000590.1:0-2735 GCA_964628845.1 uncultured Bacteroidales bacterium
CCCATTTCCTCCAACTTTTTAGTATGAAAAATAATCTCTACAAAATGAGCTTCTTTAGATAGTCTTGACATCATTTATTGGTATAGAAATGATATATTTAAATTCAACATCAGAAGTTTCATTTGAAAACTCTGATGCATGAAGTGGGATTCGAACCCACGCGGATTTCTCCAACAGTTCTTAAGACTGTCACCTTAACCACTCGGTCATTCATGCGTTTGATGATATCGAGAATCGAACTCGAGCTCTCAGTTTCAAAGACTGATGTACTAACCACTATACTATACCATCATTAGTAATTGAGAAAATAATATTTAAATTATTATTAAGAATTCTGTAAATTTTGTATTTATTTAAGTAATATATTATATAAATTCTAAAAACTATTTAACATGGAAAATATTGAATCAAAATACAATTTTGAAAAATTAAGCCATATCACCCTTGCGCCATGGATTGCTCAAGCAAAGCCACTAATATTTGTGCCCCGAAAAATAGGGGGGAATATGTTCCGCCATCAAATGGCAACCATGACCATTCTATTAGATTATGGGTATATTCATCCAGTATTATTAAAAGCCAGTGTTATACACGACTTGATTGAAGATGTTCCTCAAACCAACATCGCTGATTTGCTGGCCATCGACAGTGATGCAAAAGAAGTTGTTGATCTGGTACTGGAAGTTACCAAACGAGAGGGTGAAGAAAAAAAAGATTTTCTGAAAAGAATACTTTACAATTGTTCTTTTGCTGCCAAACTCATTAAATGTGCCGACCGTATCAGCAATATGATCGATTTACAACAAATATTTTTAAAAGATGAATCTATTATTAAAACAATAGATGAAACTGAGGAATATGTATTGCCTATGGCTGAAATTGTTAACAAATGTATGTATGTTGAAATTGAAGATTTAATAAAAAAGAAAAGAGAGCAGTTGTATGTTCTAAATAACAGAATTAATTTGTTGGATAATCTATTTTCAGAAATACAAGAATTAATAAAAAGATTTCAAAACTTAAATTAAAGAGTTTTTTTTCATATTTTTGAAAAAAAACTCAATATGAAAAATTTATCTTTTATTGTATTTATCTTTTTTCTGTCTTTTAACTGCTTTTCGCAAGATTCTATCTACCAATTTAATGAGTATTATATAAACCTGAAAACTTTAGAAAAAATTCAGGGTATTTCAGAAAATGCTAAAACATTCAAAGAGCAAAGCAAATTTGCCACACGTTTTATATCGCCTCTCTGGTTTGAATCCTACCCCGCCATTGCTGTAGTTAATGAACGAAAAATTGAACTCAAAAACAACGAATTATTTTTTTCAGGAATTAATGACCATACAGGAAAAAAAGATACAAGCTTTAAGTATTCATCCTCATCAGAAGACTTTTTACTTACATTTTCTAAGGTTTTTGTTCGTATTAAAAAAATGCCTAATAAACTCATCTATGCAGTTCTTATCAATGACGAAAATGGCCAAAATATTAAATATTTAAAATTAACACATACCATGAGAATAGAGGATGAGAATGGCGTTAAAGAAAGTCCTTTTCTGGGCTTTTATGCACATACTACCGACAATATCGTTTTTACTTCTTACAATAAAGACTATCCTTTAACCCATGTTATAGATGTTAATACCTGTGAGCAAGCCACTCAGGATTTTGCTATAACAGGTATCATCAGGAGCGAAGATGAGAAAAAAGTACAGGGTTTTGTGGAACAGATAAAAGACGGAAATTATTTCAAAATAACAATGCCCGAATATTCATGGGAAACAGAAAACCTGAACAAGCATCACAACGAAGTGGAAACCCTATTGAAAGATACCATAATTATCATGGCGACTTATTCAAAAATAGCTACAGGAGCCGATTTAAAAGCATATCATGCAAAAACTGGTAAGCTCCTTTGGAAAGCCGATGTGGCACAACTGAAAGCAGCACATTCACAATATTACAATAAAGTGCACCTCAGTTTATTTCAGAATAAAATTATCATGGAAGGCATTGAAGCAGGAGGGACATATTTACAGATATTCGATATAAAAAAGGGAGAACGCTTATATACCGATGGTATAGAAACAAATAATTAAATTTTTATAAAAAGGAGGAAAAATGTCAGAACAAGAATCCACAACAAAAAGTTTACCCGAAAATGCTTACCGGGAATTAAAAGAAGGCGAACAATACACCCCTGTGATGCCTTCATCTCAGGTTTTTCCTGAGGTTACATGGTGGTCATTAGTTATGGGTTTACTCATGGCTGTTGTTTTTTCGGCTGCTGCGGCTTATTCTGGTTTAAAGATAGGACAAGTGTTTGAAGCGGCCATACCTATTTCGATAATAGCTGTTGGAGCTTCGGCGGCGGCACGTAAAAAAAATGCACTTGGACAGAATATTATCATTCAATCTATAGGAGCCAGTTCAGGTGTCATTGTTGCAGGTGCTGTCTTTACCATTCCCGGCTTATATATTTTACAAGCTAAATTTCCAGATATTCAGGTGGACTTCTGGCAAATATTTTTCTCTTCCCTGCTGGGAGGATTTTTGGGCATACTGTTCCTGATACCTTTTCGTAAATATTTTGTAAAAGATATGCACGGTAAGCTGCCTTTCCCCGAAGCCACAGCCACCACCGAAATACTTATGACAGGCGAGAAAGGTGGTTCACAAGCAAAACTGCTTATAGTCAGTGGTTTGATTGGCGGGCTATACGATTTCTGTTT
>CAZVOS010000591.1:0-2731 GCA_964628845.1 uncultured Bacteroidales bacterium
CTCTATAAATAAGTTAAAAAGATTTAAAGTAGCGGTGTCAACACCCGAAACATAATATCTCATTTTAGTTCTTGCCTTATCCAAATCATCATTCCATTCTTTTTCGGAGGAATTATACCCTTTTACTCTGTAGTTGTACATTCTTGTATCTTCAATAAAAATGTTTCTGATGGCTTCGTTAATAACATCTCGTTTGCCTATGTATCTAAAAAATGGCAGAAAATAATCGTAGAAAATAAAACCTTCGTAAGAGGAAGTGTAATTGTAAATATTTTTATTAAATAACATATACGGTATAAACTGGGTATAATTGTACAAATCGTAACGTTTATCCATAGCCCAAAGGTCGAAAGATATAATGATATATTTTGGAGGCGTGTTGTATTTAAAGTACTCTAAATGTCGCAGATACTGAATCCAGAAATTATGCCCCTCGATACCCAAATTATATGAACTTCGGTTTAGTTTTTCTTCAAGAATCTGTGGTTTAATTTGATTAAAAGCACGTGATGAGCCGTAGATAAGTATTTCGGCATTGATATTACCTGCATAAATGTCGTTCCATACATTATATTCACCCGAAGAATGGTATTTCGATTTGCTTAAATTAACAGAAAGAACAATATCTAAGATTATTAATAATACTATAATTATCAGTGAAAATAAAAATAATTTAATTATAAAATGTTTCATTTTTATTTAGAATTGGAAATAAATAAATTCCTGTTGCTCACCTGCAAAATAAAAGATGACAAGAATAATAATTGTATAAAATGACCATCTAAAAAATATTTTCCATTTCAGACCTGTTGTGGCAATGGCAAATTTATTCCTGCGTCCGTTCCATTCAAAGAATAAGAAAAATAATAAAAGAACTGTAAGTGAAAATCCTTTTTGCCAGAATAAAAAATTATAGCAATCAATGAGTGCGGCACGCGATAATGAATCAAAAATAATCTTTTCGATATAGAAAAAAGCATGGTTCATGTTTTCTGCTCTGAAAAATATCCAGGCCAGCACTGTTAATGAAAATGTAAGTAAAATATTGAAAAACTCTCTGAGTGAAGGCAGCTTGCTGTTAAAGGCAGCCACATCAATATATTTTCTGTTTCTTTTAGCCAATAGTAAAGGTATAAAATACAAGGCATTGAGGAAACCCCAAGCCACAAATGTCCAGTTAGCCCCATGCCAGAAGCCGCTTACTACAAAAATCACAAATGTATTTCTGATAATTTGATAATTGTTTCCTTTGCTGCCTCCCAGAGGGATGTAAACATAATCTCTAAACCATGTTGATAATGAAATATGCCAGCGGCGCCAAAACTCAGCAATATCACGTGAAAAATACGGGAAAGCAAAGTTCTGCATCAGGTCGAACCCAAATAGCCGTGCTGTACCAATGGCTATATCAGAATAACCCGAAAAATCACCATAAATTTGAAAAGCAAAAAACACAGCTCCCATAATAAGAACGATGCCCGAATATTCATCAGAATTGTTAAAAGCCATATTGGCAAGACGTGCACAATTATCGGCAATAACAATTTTTTTAAACAAGCCCCACAATATCTGCCGCAAACCATCTACAGCTTTTGTATAGTCGAATTCCCTTTTTACATAAAATTGTGGGAGCAGATTGGTAGCTCTTTCGATAGGGCCTGCAACCAACTGTGGAAAAAAACTGACATAAGCCGTAAAAGCCATAAAGTTTTTTGTCGGCTCTAATTTACGGCGATAAACATCAATGGTATAACTCATGGTTTGGAAAGTATAAAAACTAATACCCACAGGTAAGATTATTTTTAAACCATCGGCTTGTATTTCTGTGCCAAAAAAGCTGAATGCACTGACAAAATTGTCGAGAAAAAAGTTGTAATATTTAAAAAATCCTAAAAATCCTAAGTTAACACAAATACTAATAAGTAAAAATAATTTTCGCTTTAGCGTATTATTCTCATCTTTAAGCAGTAAGCCAACAACAAAGTCTATAAGCGTGCTGAAAATGATTAACGACAAAAAACGCCAGTCCCACCACCCATAAAATACATAACTGGCCACCACTATCAATAAATTCTGCAAGCGTAGATTCTTTGGAAATGCAAACCAGTACAGAAAAAAGACTATAGGTAGAAAGATTGCAAAATCTATAGAATTGAAAAGCATAATTACTTACATTAAAATAAAAGTGAACAAAAGTAATATAAATTGCCTGCTCATTATTAAGCTTTTAAATGTTTTTTAAGAAAAAAAATGTAATTTTATAATAAAATAATTATTAATAATCATTACTGCTTGCAACCTTTTATGGGTATTTGTTGTCTTAAATATAAAATAAGTACATAAGATGCTGAGTGATGTAGAAATCATAAATGCCTGTATTAAACAGGATAAGAAAGCTCAGAAAATCTTGTACAAAAAATACGCCTCAATTATGTATGGGATTTGTTTAAGATATTGCAATAGGAAAGCCGAAGCCGAAGATGTTCTGCAGGAAGCATTTATTAAGATTTTTGCAGGTATCAAAAGCTATAGGAGTGAGGGTTCTTTCGAGGGCTGGTTGAAACGCATTGTTGTAAATACTGCCCTTAACTATTACAAAAGCAATCTTAAACGTGCATTCGACCAAAGTATTGATAATGTGAACGAAAGCCAAATGTCGGGGGCAGATAGTTATGATGCAGACCTCTCGGTGAACGATTTGATGAAAATGATAAATGATTTGGCTGATGGC
>CAZVOS010000592.1:0-2720 GCA_964628845.1 uncultured Bacteroidales bacterium
TTTAATACCACAACAAATACCAATTATTATTTAGTATAAGTTTAAACAAAGATAAGAATAATAAATAATAAAAATAAATAAAGCAAAAATTTAATTACGCTTTTTTATATACAATAGCCACAAGAGATTTGTCGTCTCCCCCCATATTGATGCTTAATCCGTATGGTTTCTCTGGTTTTATATTGATTTGTGCATCGCCTGCTTTGCCTGTAAGTTGTTCCCATATAGTAACTGCCTGATGCACACCTGTAGCTCCTGTGGGATGCCCCCATCCGATGAGTCCGCCCGTTGTATTAAAGGGTACTGTTCCTTGACGTGATGTGTGTCCTTCGAGCACAAAGTCGGTACCTTTGCCATGTTCAGCAAAACCGATGGCTTCGGTAGCCAGAATACCTGCAATAGTGAAGCAGTCGTGTGTTTCTACTGTGCCGATGTTATTCTTACTTATACCTGCTGAGTTTAATGCTTTTTCTACTGCTGCTTTGGTGGCAGATAATTTGGTTAAATCATCTGGTGCTTTGGTGAGGTTGTCTTGGGCTTGTCCGAAACCAATCACTTCCACAGCATTTTCTTTAGAGATGCCACAGCGGCGGAGACCTTCTTCGGAAACAATAGCAATGGCTGATGCGCCGTCGGATACTTTAGAGCAATCAAAAACATTTAATGAATCCACAAAACTTTTGGGATTTGGTTTGCTCATGCCTACGGCAATGAGGTCTTTGGTGGTATTGTGATATTCCTGTGCAGTAGGACACAGGCGTGCATTTTCGATAGCATTCTGGAACCATTTAGCCATAGCAGCTCTTGTTTTTTCTTCACCGAATTTTGCAGCATAAGCTTTGGCTCTGTCGCTGAATTTGCCAGGGAAGAAGTAGGCATGTCCATCCTTACGTTCTTTAGCCCAGCCGGCAGCAGCTAATATGTCGGCACCATAAATGGCTTTAACCGTATTTTGCACTTCAACACCCATTACGAGAACCACTTCGGCAGTTTCTGCCAATACAGAGCGTATGCCTGTAACAAGAGCGAGAGCACCAGAACCACATGCCCCTTCTACACGAACAGCGGGTTTGTAACGTAAGCCCTCATCAATAAATGGGAAAAAGGCAGCCAGGTTACCCTGATTGTTAAAACGGGCACCTATAAAATTGCCTATCACAGATTCATCCACATTCTGTGCACCTCCAATGGCTTTTAATACAGCTTGTCCTGCTTCTTTTATATATTCTTCCAATCCTGGTCTTTCTTTCTTAGGGTTAAATTCTTTACGTCCGGTACCCATCGAAATGGTGTTGTAACCGGCTACCATATAAATTTTTCTTCTTAGTTTCATATTTTTTTATTTTTTTATTAATTAATTCATTTTAAATTTCTCACGCAAAGGAGCTAAGAACGCAAAGATTATAAATTATTTACGACTCTCTTTATTCCTTCTTTTATCAAATTTACATTAAAGTTTACAAGCATGCCCAGTTTCATTTCTGTAATTCTTAAATTCTGTTTGTTGTTGATTTCTTGCGTTCTTTGCGTGCTGTATTTCTTGCGTGCTTTGCGAACATTTTTAATTTAAGTAATTATTTATTGGACCATACGCATGGAAAAAACCTGTCAGTAATACAGTATTCACATCATTTTCGTTATGAGCTACTTTGTCGGCTACGAGTTTTAAACCAATTTCTTTTGAGCGTTGTGCATAGCAGCGTGCCAATTCGGCGCCTAAGGTTTGAGTTGTTTTCAATTCGTTGAAATAGCTTTTAAAGACATCATCTTTAGCGGGGTTTCCTATCACGGCTTTCCATGGGAGTGTGCTGGCAGGCATTTTTCCTAAAATATCATCGCATTTGGGTTGTAAATCAGCAACAGGGGCATACGATTTTGTATGGATATCATAAAAAGCTACTGGTTTTCCTTTCTCATATTTGAGGAAGCCATCTTTTTGAGAACCATCAGAATTTTGGCCACCTCTTACACCAAGTTCGAGCATTTTATCGAGCAGGGAGGCATGTAAATCTTCATCGGCCAGATAAGGATTCATCACACTCATAATATACTGACATACGTCAATGCCAACATAATCAATTAATTGGAAGATACCCATGGGGCGGATGAGGTAATCCTGAGTCACTTTATTAATCATATAAACGGCTTCTGTAAAGCTGTACTTTTCGCTGAGTTTTTCGGCTTGTTGTATGCCATAAAGGGCATCTCTCATAAAGTGTCCGTTGCCAATAAAACCTGCAAAGTCGTACGAAGGTACCACAATTTTACGAAGGTTTTTAGCCAGCATCAGAGCAAAGTCCACCAGTTCCTGTGAGGTGTTGTCTGTTTTAATGATTTCAACCAGTTTTTGAATGGCAGGTGGGTTGTAGAAGTGCACACCCAATACACGGCCACCAAGATTGGCTTTGCTGTCTATAAGATTTATCGGAATAGATGAGGTATTGGTGCAGAACCAGGGGTTGTTTTTGTTGTTCTGATTTATTTGAGAGAATATTTTTATTTTCAGTTCGGGGTCTTCTTTAATGGCTTCGAAGATTACTGTTGAATTATAGGCCGCTTCGATGTTAAGAGTAGGGCGTACAACAAAGAGGACATCTTCAACATACTGATTAATGATGTCGCTGTTGTCGATAAGGTCTTTTCTGTCCTTATACACATCGCGCAGGGCAACTACTTTTTTTTCAGCGGCTTTAAGTACTTGTGTTTTAAGGTATTTCATT
>CAZVOS010000593.1:0-2714 GCA_964628845.1 uncultured Bacteroidales bacterium
TACTATTGGCGAAGACCCGTTTAATGTTACAGCTACAAGCAATAGTCCTGTTTGCGAGGGAGCTACTATTAATTTTACAGCAAACGGAGGTACTGTATATACATGGGCTGGGCCAAACGGTTATAGCAGTAATATACAGAATCCCACTATTCCAGGAGCTACCACTGCTATGGCAGGTACTTATAGTGTTACTATTTCAGTACCTCCTTGTTCAGATAGTGTTTCTTTCATATTGGTTGTAAATCCAAGTCCAATAGCAGATGCAGGAGCCGACCAGTCGATTTATGCAGGAGAATCTGTTACTTTAAACGCAAGTGGTGGACAAACTTATGCATGGTCACCAGGCAATACATTAAGCGATCCTAACATAGCTGGACCCGTAGCTTCACCTGTTAATACCACAATTTATACTGTTACTGTAACCAACTCTTTCGGTTGTTCTTCTACTGATGATGTAACTATTACTGTTACTCTTGGGGAGCTATTCATACCAAACATTTTCTCACCTAACTCAACCAATGCAAATAACAACCATGTACAAGTATATGGTATTAATGATGTGAGCATAAAAGAGATAAGCTTTTTTATTTACAACCGCTGGGGCGAAAGAGTATTTGAAGCCACCAATGTAGCTGATGCAATAAGTGGATGGGATGGTAATTTCAAGGAAAAACCCTGCGATGTGGGCGTATATGTGTATTACCTTAACTTATTGTATGTGGATGAACAGGAAGTTAAAATTTCAGGAAATGTAACTTTAGTAAGATAATTAATTTAAAATTCTTTTAAAATGAGAAAAATATTAATAGCATTTATAATTATTGCAATACAATTATCTTTAAAAGCACAGGATATTCATTTTTCGCAGTTTTTTCATGCTCCTTTGTTTTTAAACCCTGCATTAACAGGTATTTATAACGGAAATCACAGGGGAATAATCAATTACAAAGACCAGTGGCGTACTGTGGCTTCGCCATACAAGACTTTTGCTGGTTCGTATGATACCCGTTTTATGTACACTGACGATGACCAGTTTGGCATTGGTGGGGCTTTTTTCAGTGATGCGGCAGGAGATTTGAAAATGGGTACCAATCAAATTAATATACTGGCATCTTACCAAAAACAACTGACACCGGAAATGGGTTTTTCCTTTGGTATCCGTGGTGGATTTGGTCAAACAAGTTTAAAAGGAGGTTCCGAACTGCAACAATGGGGTAATCAGTACGATGGCAGCGTATATAATCCAAACCTCCCTACTGGAGAAGTAAATAGTATTGATAATTTTTCTTATGGTGATTTCAGTGCAGGTGCATTGTGGCAATATGGTTTTAACGAAAATTATATCACTGCCAATGACCAGTTTAACATACAATTTGGTATTGCCTTAGACCATATCAACCGTCCGCGTCAGTCCTTTTATTCCGATAAAAATGAAAGAATATACTCAAGACTTGTTTTTCATGGCAATTCAGAAATAGGTATTTCAAATACCAATTTATCTATTGTCCCTCAGTTTATATATTTTAAGCAGGGGCCTGCCAGTGAACTAAACCTCGGAAGTATGTTTAAATTTAAATTACAGGAGGCCTCTAAACATACCATGTGGATAAAATCTGCTTTTGCTTCTTTAGGGGGCTATTACAGAGCAAAGGATGCCTTCATTATAGCCACAAGGATTGAATTTCTTGGATATGCTTTAGGAATTAGTTATGATATTAATACATCTAATCTTCGTGAAGCCAGTAAAGGAAAAGGAGGGCTCGAATTTTCGTTACAATACATACCGCCACCCGTATCAAAATACCATGGCAAAGCACCACGTATTAGATAATAATATTAAAAATAAACATAATGCTAAAAACAATTTTTTCATCTCATAAGTATAGCTTATGGTTAATGCTTACATTTTTAATTTTACCTTTATTTTTTTATGCCCAGAGTCCTGAAATAAAAAAGGGAGATAATCTCTACAGACAAAATAAATTTGATAAAGCCCTCGAAATTTATCTTTCTGTTTATGAAAATAATAAAGAGGATGCCTTACTTAATTACAGAATAGGAAATTGTTATCTTAAAAGTATCACAAAAGCAAAAGCAGCTTCTTATTTAGCAAAAGCGGAAGAGCTTCAGCCAACCATCGAAAAAGACCTTTATTATTTACTGGCGCAGGCGTATCACCAAAGTATGCAATGGGACAAAGCTATTGATGCATATACCAGTTATGGTGACGGGCTTTCACTTCAGGATATAAAAACAATGGGGGCTGTTATTGAGAAAAAAATTGAAGAATGTAAAACAGGAAAAATTCTTGTTGAGAAACCTGTAAAGGTAAAGATTGAAAATATCGGAGCATCTATTAATTCAGCTTATCCGGATTATGCTCCCGTCATATCTTCAGATGAGTCTGTCCTTATGTTTACTTCACGCCGTGACGGAAGCACTGGGGGTAAAGATAAATTTACAGGTGAATATGATGAGGATGTTTATGTATCCCAACAAAAAAGCTCAAAGTGGTCGCAAGCAAAAAATATGGGTTCGCCCATAAGTACTAAAGAACATGATTCAAATATAGCACTTTCGAACGATGGGCAGAAACTCATATTATATAAAGATGATGATGGTATTGGAAACATTTATGAATCTGTTCAGAAAGGCGATAAATGGAGCACTCCAGAGAAATTACTACCTCCCATAAATACCAATGCCCATGAATC
>CAZVOS010000594.1:0-2712 GCA_964628845.1 uncultured Bacteroidales bacterium
AAAAAGAAATGCTCGAGAAACTGGCTCAATCAAATAATTTCAAACCTAATCCCTCAAAAAATGAAAAAAGTTTTTTCGATAAAATGAGGGATTATTTTCATCAATAAAACCTAAATAATGTCCATTTTTATTGCCGAAAACATAGTTAAAAACTATGCAAACCATACAGCACTTAATAAAGTCTCAATAGATGTGCCTTTACAATCGGTATTTGGTTTACTTGGTCCCAATGGTGCCGGTAAAACTTCACTTATCAGAATCATAAACCAGATAACTGCTCCAGACGAGGGGCAATTGTATTTTAAAGGCGAAAAACTAAATCCAAAACATGTAAGCCATATAGGTTATTTGCCTGAGGAACGTGGGCTTTATAAAAAAATGAAAGTCGGCGAGCAGGCACTTTATCTGGCACAGCTTAAGGGTTTGAGTAAAGCAGATGCTTTGAAAAAATTAAGATATTGGTTCGAGAAGTTTGAACTCCAATCGTGGTGGAACAGAAAAGTAGAAGAACTCTCAAAAGGGATGCAACAGAAAATACAATTTATTGTTACTGTATTGCATGAGCCCGAATTGCTTATTTTCGATGAACCATTCAGTGGTTTCGACCCCATTAATGTGAACCTTCTAAAAGAAGAAATACTTAAACTGAAGGATAATGGAGCCACAATTATTTTTTCGACACATAATATGAGCTCCGTTGAAGAATTGTGCGATAATATAGCCCTGATAAATAAAGCAGAAAAAATACTTGATGGCAGGGTAAAAGACATTAAAAGAGAATATAAATCAAATAAATATGAAGTTACTTTTAATAACATTAGAAATTCGCTCAAGAGTATATTAAATAATAAATTTGAAGTTATTAATGAAGATGGTGATGAACTCATGACTAATGCACTTATCTATGTTAAAGATGGGGCTACCTCCAATGAACTTCTCCAGCAACTTATACCTCATGTGCAAATTGCTTCATTTAAAGAGCAGGTGCCAAGCATGAATGATATTTTTATTTCAAGAGTTACTGATGATAAAGCATATAATGAGAACAATATTTAGATAAAAATTTCGAAATGAATAAAACACTCATCATATTAAAAAGAGAATATCTGTCGAGAGTTAAGAAAAAGTCATTTATCATTATGACTATTCTGGGGCCTATACTAATGGCTGCATTGATGATAGTGCCTGTGTTTATTGCACAGATGTCCGATCAAAAAACCATCATAGCTGTTGTGGATGAAACAACAATTTTTGCAGAAAAATTAAAAAGCACGGAGAATATAAAATTTATTCCCCTCAACGAAGATATTCAAACAGCTAAGGATAAATTTGACAAAAACCGTTATGATGCCATACTGTATATCCCAATGTCTGCTATCAATACCCCTTCTACATTGCGGCTTCTTTCCGACAAATTCCCAAGTATAAACGTAAAATTATATATCGAAAGTCAGCTCAAGCAAGAACTTGAGAGTATGAAACTGACTGCAAGCGGTATTGATAAAGAAATCTTGAAAAGTATTGAAACGAAAGTCAATATCACAACCATAAAAATTTCAGGCGATGGAGAAGAAGAAAAGAGTTATCCTGAAATAGCTATGGTCTTAGGTATTTTTAGTGGTATTTTAATATATATGTTTATTTTTATGTTTGGTGCACAGGTGATGCGTGGTGTTATTGAAGAAAAAACCAGCCGTATCATTGAAGTTATTGTATCATCGGTTAAGCCCTTTCAACTAATGATGGGGAAAATCATTGGTGTGGCACTTGTTGGCTTAACCCAATTTTTATTGTGGATAATTCTTACTTTTGCCCTTGTAGGCATCTTTAAAACTGCATTTCCTGATAAATTTAACGTCAATGATACTGCGAAAATATATACAGCCGATAGTAAGGTGCTCGACTCTGATAAATTGAAAGAAATATCTGAAATAAGCAATGCCCCAAAACAGACCGATGCAACAAAGGAAATTCTTAAGGCCATATCATCTATCAATTTTGGCGTTATCATTGGTTCATTTATATTCTTCTTTTTAGCGGGCTATTTGCTCTATGCTGCACTATTTGCTGCCATTGGTTCTGCTGTTGACAATGAAGCCGACACACAGCAGTTTATGCTTCCTGTTACCATCCCGCTTATATTTGCCATCGTTATGGCTCAATTTATAATGAACAATCCCAACGGGCCTGTAGCCTTCTGGTTGTCTATCATTCCATTAACCTCTCCTATTATCATGATGATAAGAATTCCTTTTGGTGTTCCTTATTTCGACCTTATTCTATCAATGGTTTTACTTATTGCCGGCTTCATCTTTACCACCTGGTTTGCAGCCAAAATTTACCGCACAGGCATTCTGATGTATGGTAAAAAAATAACGTATAAGGAATTGGCTAAGTGGCTGTTTTATAAAGGATGAAGATTGCCTTAACCCTCAGTTATGGCTTCAACTCCCACCGCATCCCTTAATCCCCTAAAGGGGAAGCTTCCGCTCAGTGAAACCCTGACTTGCCTGCACACTTTGGGGCGGTACCCTTTAGGGTACCAAGGGGTGAGCGTAGGCAAAACTACTCAATCACTACCTTCCTCACAACCATACCCTTCTCACTACTCAAATGTACAAAATAAAGTTTGTAATTATTACTTAAAACAGTTATTACAATATTTTCCCGTTAGGGGAAAAATATCGGTAGCCACGGGTAAAAGCAGCGCCA
>CAZVOS010000595.1:0-2683 GCA_964628845.1 uncultured Bacteroidales bacterium
CAGTTGTTAAAAGCATTAATTTCAAACCAAGTGAAAGTAAAAGTATGCGGGACCTGTATGAGCCGTTGTGGCATATTTAAGAATGAACCCTATTTCGATGGTGCTGAAAAATCAACCATGGCTGAATTAGCAGATTGGGTCTGCAACAGTGATAAAATCATTACATTTTAATCGGGTTTAAAAAAATAATATGAAATTTCTCGCTTTTATAACAACAATCATTATTCTCATTTTAAACTGTAGTTTAAAATCACAAACCAATTATAATAATGGTAATGAGGCATATATAAACGAGAAAGACCTTGGATTTAATCCTGTTACCATATATAATGGTGTGATGATTTATACATACGATAATATAAATAAAGTATATCAAAGTGGTAATTTTATTTTAATTCCTGACCTGACAACAGTTGAAGATGGGAATAAGATTGATAAAAACACTTTCTTCGGTTATGACATTGGTGGAACAATATCCGACACTTCATTCAATTTTGATAAAAATACAATCCTTACCCAAAGCGATTTTGATGTTAGTCATATGTTTGTAAGCCCTTTATCAAATATAGGAATGTCATTTGCTCAAGCAGTTCAAAATAACAGCGCTTTTTGTAATTATGGCAGTTGCTATGCTGTTATTGACGGACCTGATTCTACTCTGGCATATCCACAATATGCACCTTTGAGTGATACTTTTGATATTTGGCTTGGAGGCGAATTGATTGATGCCGGAGATTTAAAAAATACAGGTCTTATACAAAAGGTATCTCAACAGCAAATGCAAGCTACAACAAACATGAGTTATTGTGTAAATAAATATGGTGAGGGATGGCGTTTACCTACTGATATAGAAGTGGGGCATTTTAATGACAATGAAGGAATAAACAACGGACTGGATAGTGTTTATATGGGTGTGTCTGCATTTCATATGTGGACCTCATCGCTCTATAAAATATATACTGTTAAAAGATGGGCTGTTCTTGTAACAACTGCTTATTGGGAAAATTGTGAGGGCTTTGTTTATGTTAATAATAAAGTCCGTTGTGTATTTCCAAGCGTACCTTCTTTACCTGTATCTGAAGCTAAACCGAAAGATGATACCCATATTATTATATATCCCAATCCATGCAATAATATATTGAATATCAATAATATAGAAAATGCTGATGTATCAATTTATGATATGTATGCCCACCTTTTACTTACTGATAATAGCAAAGATACATGGCGTTCTATAAATATTAGTGGTTTAAGTGATGGCATTTATATCATGCATATAAAATTCAAAGATAATTTTATAATTAAAAAGATAATTAAAAATGGAAAAGATTAAAATAGGTATTATTATTTGTGCCCGTTATAATACATGTGCAGGAGGTAAATGTTTCAGAGCTTTTCAAAAAAGAGAGGGAGCGTTCTCCATGTATAAAAACAAAGATGCCGAAATTGCTGCCTATACCACATGTGGTGGTTGCCCAGGTGGTAATATTGAATATGCCCCCGAAGAAATGAAAAAAAATGGTGTTACCCATGTCCATTTTGCAACAGGTTTCTTAGTAGGTTATCCACCTTGCCCTTATATGGAATACTTTGAAAAATTTATTACAGAAAAATATGGATTAAAAGTAGTTTATGGCACACATCCTATCCCTGAAAAATATTTTATTCCCCACAACAAGCTTAAAACTTGGAACAACAGTTTCCTGCAAAAAGCCATACGCCCTACACTCTCAAATAAAAAAATAAGATTAGAATATGATTAAATCACAAAATATTAAAATAGCAATAGCCAGTGGCAAAGGAGGTACTGGCAAAACATTAATAGCAACCAATTTGTTTTATACGTTACAACAAAAAGGAGTTAAGATAACATTAATTGATTGTGATGCCGAAGAGCCAAACGACATTCTTTTTTTCAACACTATAAACGAAACATCCTATGAAGTAACTCAAAAAGTTCCTGTTATAAATGAAACTTTATGCACATTTTGCGGCAGATGTCACGAATATTGTAATTATAATGCCATTTTCATATTGCCTCCATCAAAAATTATTAATGTTATTGAAGATTTATGTCATGGTTGTGGGGCTTGTAGTGTGGCATGCACCGATGGTGCTATTACTGAAAAAGATGTGGTCCTTGGAACTGTTACAGAATTCACACTTACAGATAACGCTTCTATTATTGAAGCAAGAACCAAAGTTGGAATTTATTCACCTGTTTCGGTCATTAAAAAAGCAATACAGAAAGTAAAAAATGATAGTATTGTTATAATGGATGCCCCTCCTGGTACATCATGTCCTTTTATTCATACGGTTAATGCTGCCGATTTTGTAGTTCTTGTTACAGAACCCACACCATTTGGTCTGAGCGATTTGAAACAATCAGTTGACACACTCAAAACAATGAACAAAAATTATGGCGTTATTATTAACCGCTCTGGATTAGGTAATGATGAGGTTTATAAATATTTACAAACAGAAGGCATTTCTCTTTTGATGGAAATACCATTTGACAGAACCATTGCTACATATTATTCAAAAGGAGAAATGCTTGCCGCTTTCGACAACGAATGGGAGAAAAAATTTTTATTATTGTACGACAAAATAATTCAAGAATATGGAAATAGCAGTTATTAGTGGCAAAGGAGGGACGGGTAAAAGCTGTATCAGCGCTGCTTTT
>CAZVOS010000596.1:0-2678 GCA_964628845.1 uncultured Bacteroidales bacterium
GTGTGGACAATCCGCCCCCCAATCCGCCACTTTTGTAAGCTGAGATTCCACAACCGTTAACAGCATTCATTAATTCTGAATGAGTAATTGTAACATTCGGGCGGTCCTTTATACTTATGCAATCATTTGAAGAAGGGTCATGTACAAATAGCTCATTGAGAACAATTATGCCTGTAGAAACACCGCCAATAATTAATACACCGCCCATCCCTGAAATTATTTCTAAAGAATTGACAACAATAAATTCACTGTCGGTTATTTTAACCGTGTTTGCGTAACCTGTGCCCTCAATTTTAGGATGGCTGCCTGTTCCGTAAGCTCCCCAATAAATGGGGTCAACAGAATTTCCAGAAGAAGATATAGTCAGTTGCCCTTGCCATTGTTCGCCTCTTTTAAATAAAATGGAATCACCGCTATTGAAAACGGTAGCATTAACCTTCGTCAGTGTTTTCCATGGGAAATTTATTGTTCCATTATTAGCATCGTCTCAGGAATTATTGGAAATATAATAAGTATGCGAAAAAGCACAATAATTTAGGGTAAGGCAAAAGAAAAGAATATACAGAGGCCTCATGTAAGAAGAATTATGTTAATTCTACCTTCCCGAACGATGTCAGGCATTGCAAGAATATTCATTTTATTACTCTTTAATCAATTTTGCCTGCATTGTCCAGCCTGTTCCTACAACTTTAATGAAATAAACCCCTTGCATTAAAAAACTCACATCAATTTCATTCACTTTATTATTCAATTCTCTTTGCAGGACAAGCGTACCAAGTATATTATATAATTTTATATCTGCATTATTTTCTTCAGAAAGATTTATAAAAAGTTTGTCCGTCACAGGATTAGGAAATACTTTAATTTTCTCATGATAATTTATATCATTTATTTGAGTCGCAGTATCCTTCACACAGCGTAAGGCATGTCCATTTTTCTTAAAATCGACGCCTGCACTTACACCGCCAAAATCATAATCCAGTCGCCATCTCCATGCACTTGTCTGATAGAGCTCTGTAGAACTCCACCAGTAACAATGATATCCAATTTCTTTGAATATTCCCTGATCTTCTCTGTAACCTGCTGGAATTGCTGAAAAGTTACTTTCATTAGTAGCATAACTGTTTGGATAAAGCTACAAGCCATTGCTATTTTCAATAGTACCTGTTGTTTTCATTTTCCCTCCAGCCACACTGGTACCTCCAAGGAAGTCGGTTAAAGTCGTCCACTCTGCATCGGCAGGGACGTGCCAGCCGATGGGGCATATCCCCCTGCTGTCGGTTACGGCATACCATGTATATAAGCGGCCGAATGTATCAGCTTTACTTTCGTTTCCTTCATAAGCCCACTGGTATTTTGGTGTGCTTTCCGGGCGTATATCAAATGTTGCAGGTGTAGTCGTTCCAATCAAATCTCCATTATTATATCTTGTTGTTTTCAGGTTTTCCTGCAACCAAACCTGTGTGCCGATTATTATAGCATTAAAAATGCAAGCATGGTTAAGAGAAAAATTGATTTTTTCATAATTAAGAATGTTTATTTTTTCATTAAATATGTACGCCTGCTTAAAATAAGCAATAGTATTCTTCCTTTTCAATTATAAATGTAATAAAACATTATGTATGAACTAATTAAATATATACTATGCTTTACTTGCAAGCAAAATAATAAATAGATTTTTCAAGAATTTATCTTGAAGCAAATTTAGAAACTAAAACCTCACACAACTTTTCTTCTTTACCGAGCTTACCAGAAAGAATCCCAATGCTCCATTACTGATGTTTCCCTTGAAATTGGCGGGAGTGGTACTGAAAAAGGGATCGGGTTCATAGCCGGTGTTATTTACAATGCTGGCATAATAACTAAAGAATTCTTTTGAAACAGAAAACAAACTGATACTTACAGAATCGGTTTCATCCCCCTCAAACAAGGCCACCAATTCGAAGTTAAAATAAATGCCGTTGAGCAATTCATCGCTGAAATAGCTCCAGTTTGCCAATGTGTCGTTCAGAACTCCATTAATTGTTGTTTTCAGAATGTAAAACTGACCGGGGTCGTTGTGCTCTTGTCCGCTCATGAGCACATAGTTCATTTCATCTTCCCAAAACACTGCTGCCGTATCGATTTCAAAACATGGATTCATTTTCGATTGGGCTGTGTAAGTTTCACTATTGTATGCCACACTTAAACTGTATGTTTTTCCTGTTTCACCTTTAAAGAACTGTACATTTTTATAAATACCGGGTTCGGTTTCTGTAAAAGTAAAGAGATTAGCGCCGTCGCTAACAGTTACAACCGCTCCGCTTACAGCTATGGCCTGCTGTGGGTCAATAAAATCGGAGCTTAACATGAGTTTAATGGTATGAACCGAATCAAGATCGGTAATATAGCCCTCAACCACCAGTCTTTCAAGCCCTTCAGTAATCTGGTTGTAATCAAATTCTTCCTTGCATGAGTGTAGTAAAAAAGATAAGCCAAGGGCACTCATTATTATTAGTAATTTTTTCATTTTTCTGATATTTAAAAATTGAAATTATAAGTAATTGAAGGGACTAAGGGCAATAAGCTCATTTTGTATGGCTTTATGACCTGAGGGTTGTCGTTCTGGGTTTCAAAGTAGTAAGCGTAAGGGTTTTTCCTGTTATACACATTGTAAACTGAAAAATTCCATTCGGATG
>CAZVOS010000597.1:0-2672 GCA_964628845.1 uncultured Bacteroidales bacterium
GATTATAAAAAGAGTAAAAAATTTAACGAATTCCTTAAATATCCCTCATCTATTTCTTTAACCACAACAATATCTTCTATTTCACCCTCAAACCTCCACTGTATTATATAAACATCTAACTTCATATCTAATCTAAATTTAATCCTTCTTCACATATCATTTTATTAAGTTTCTGCCGTATGTCATAACAATATTCTTTATTGCAATATTTATATTGATCCCTTAACCATTGATCAAAATCCCATATTAAAGATTTCCACTTTTTCCCATTTACAGCACATTCAAATTCATCCTGTTCTTCTGGTAAAAGAAACTCAAGTTTAGCATTAGGTTGTTCACTTCTTACTATGTTTATTATCTCATCCTGTAACCCTAACCCTAAATGTAAACTATCAAGATACTTAATTAATTTTTTCATATACCTCTCCCTCTTAAAATATTTTCTTTCAGAAAATACCAAGGGTAAACTGCCACCGGTGTGAACAACATAACGTCCACAACGTGAAGTGATTCTCCCTAAACCTGAAATAACTGGCGGCGTTTTACCTTGTATTTATCCCCTATGTGAAACTCTCAATTTCCCCTAGCCCTTATATTGACAAATATAAAAACATGTTCCACTCCAGTCATTGCCTCAGGCAGTACTAACTACGTTTATGTTGTAGTCAACCATAAGTAAAAATATTTGAATAGAATGTCATTTCTAATCTTTTTGTTATATTCTTACTCCATATTTATGCAAAGATACGACAAAAAAAACCAAAAGTCAAGTAAAATGTCAATTATTTTTTAAAAAAAGTGAAAGTTTTTTATAAGTTCTTGTAAAAGAAGTTCTTATGTTTTGAGGGTTGGATACCTTTCTGGCCTGTTCACACATAACCAATCAAAAAAGAACCTACTAACTTGGTTAAAAATAAATTGTAATAGATATGCATGGGGTTCATCATTGTCTAAATCTGCTATCCACCCAATCTTATCAAGTATGAAATTACAAAAATGATCACACTCATGTACTATATCCCCCATAGTCGCTGTGTGAGATAACATAATATGAAAACGAAATGACCCATCGGGTTGTTGGAAAACTATAAATTTTCCATAACGTGGGATGGGTATCTTTTCATCTTCTTCATGAGCATCTGGATGTGATGTAAATTCTTCTTCAGTCTCAAAAATAGTAACCTTATATTTTACTTCATATAAACTTATTACAAAATTTTTACTTTTCATAAATAAATACCCCTCTATTTATAAAATCTACTAACTGATCCCTTTTTAAACGAAAATCTGTTGCTAATCCATTGTTATATAATACTTTAAAATACATTACCTCGATTGGTTTTTTACTCTGACCAATTCTTTCTTTGTAAATGTGTTCTAATCTGTATATTACACCTGTGCTTATACACTTAATCTTCATGCCTTGGTATATACCCTGTCCCATAAATAAAGTTAATTAAATCATAAATACTTTCTTCTTGTGTGAAAAAACGAGAGATGCCAGTGTTCTTTATCTCGTAATCATTAAGATCATTATCCCATAAAAAATTAATTACATGTACCCTGAAAATAATATTATTACTAGAATCAAAATCTTTGTGAACTTTAGAGTGTTTTACAATAACACACTTTGTCATGTATGAAGGATCACTATACTCTAATATAGCTACATCCCCACCTTTACTGCTGTCTACTACAACTTTTAAACTTGTTAAAAACTCAAGCTCTTTAGTAATCTGGTCTAAATTGTCTGTCATATTCTTTCATTAAATGATTATATACTATTAATTTTTCATCACCTTCTACTCTCGATATAACATCATACATAAAACTCCCAATAATCTTTTCTCTCTTATAAGAGCTTTTTTTTCTATTTTTTTTAATTGATTCGATTTGTATATCAATTAAGTCATCAAATAATTTATCCATGTTTTTTTGTTTTGTTAAAAATAATAATCATGCTATCATGCATTGGTGTTTTGTTTGTGACATACTCTCCTTTAGTATTAATACCAAGAAACCTTACCCTGCCCTCTAAAAACCTTATTTCAGTTGCATTGGGTAAAATATACTTGTGAAATAATTTGGTACTCGTAGATACTGGTAGTAAAATAACACATGTTTTACCCTTTTTACTCTCTTTAATTGCTTTTAATACAAAAGCTTCTTTTAACTTACGACTGTATGGTGGGTTAATATAATTGCATTGACCCCAGTTAACTTCTAATCCGCTCCATTTGTTAATATCATGATTTAATGGGCATGGATCAAAATCAAAATTAAATTCGTCATTTAATTTATCATATAATAATTTTGGTGTAGCCCAATTATCAGAGTTGTTTATGTTCCTGTTCTTCATTATACAAAGATACGAAAAATAATTGGCAATGTCAAGTGTTTTGTGATATTTTTTTTATTTTTTTTATTTTATTTTTAGAATTGTTAATTGTAGTGACTAATGTTAATTATAGTAACCGAGGGGATATAATTTTTTTATTTTTATAACCGAGGGGGGTGACCATTTTATTTCAACCACCCCCATGAACATTTGACGGGGGAGGTACCTCCGTGGTCATTTAACACTTAATTTACTTATTTTATGAAACAATTTAATTTACTCGTTGCCACTGGACTAGAAACCCGTGACGGCGAATATATCTTTGAAACCAGAC
>CAZVOS010000598.1:0-2659 GCA_964628845.1 uncultured Bacteroidales bacterium
CAAAAATGCGCATAATACTGATACCCGACTTTACGGCATTGCGGTTGAAACCTTCAATAACTTCTTCAGGATAAGGATTGTAGCCAAACAAATTGCGTCCTCTTGACAAGGCCGTAAGTTTAGAAGCATCTCCTACACCTTTTTTAATAGACTCTAATCTTTCCCATGGATCTTCATTTAAAAACCGCATTATAGAATCAGGCACAGCGCCTCCCCAGACTTCCATTGCATAAAAATTTGCTTCTTTATAATAAGGTAAGACCCTGTCCACCTGGTTTTGATTCATACGTGTTGCGAACGATGATTGCTGACCATCTCTCAATGTTAAATCTCTAATAAGTAATTTCCTTTTCATAATCTTAAGTGAAAACAATGACAAAGTTAGTATTAATAATTTTACAAAGGTACATTAAAGCTAAAAAAACCATAATCTCTCATAATCAAAGACACAATGTATATAAGGTACATAAATACGAAAGCCCCTCCCACCCAACGGCTTATATGGTACTTTTTTTTATCGAAATATATTACAAAAACAATAATAGTTGAAGAAAAGAGCATAATTAGAATATCAAAATTATTGCTCCAGTCGAATTCGAGAGGGCGTATTAAGGCACTTATTCCAATGACCCATAAGAGGTTAAACACATTAGAGCCGATAACATTTCCCACGGCAATGTCAACATTATGTTTTCTGGCAGCAATAATAGATGTTACCAGTTCGGGAAGTGAAGTGCCAATGGCTACAATAGTAAGCCCAATGAAACTTTCGCTCAGGTTTAAAAGCCGTGCTATCTGAACAGCTCCTTCTACCACCCATTTTCCTCCAAAGAAGAGACAAGAGACCCCTATTATTATCAATAGAATTGAAATTCCAACAGTTTTTTCATTAATAGGGTCAAATTTGGGTGGATTATTTTTGGACATCTGAAAAACATATGACATGAAGACCCCAAAAAATACCAAAAGAATGATACCGTCACTTCTAGAAATGAACAATGATTGTGTGGCTTTAAAAATATGCGCATTAGCCAAAAAGCCCACCAAAAGTGTGGCTACTAATACAAAAGGGATGTCAGTACGTATGGTATTTTTGCGGATAGGTATGGGATAAATTACAGCAGTAATTCCTAATATGAGTAAAACATTGGCTATATTACTCCCAAAAATATTTCCAATGGCAATATCAGAGTTTCCATTAATACTTGCAATGATATTAACAATAAGTTCGGGTGCAGAAGTTCCTATAGAAACAATAGTAAGTCCGATGGTCATCTCGGATATTTTGTAGCGTCTTGCAAGTGATGCAGAGCCATCAACCAGCCATTCAGCTCCTTTTACAAGAAGGATAAAACCGACAATAAAAAGTATATAAACCATTATTTTTTTTTTACAAAATTAGAGTATTTAAAGGAGTTGTATTTAGATTTTATAAATTTATTCAGGGAATATGATATATTTAAAAATAATTTTCTATTTTTGAGGTCATTAGAAACAAAAATAAAATATAAAATATGGAAAAAGATGTTCAAATATTCGACTTGATAGAGCAGGAATATAAAAGACAGATGCATGGTATAGAGCTTATTGCCTCTGAGAATTTTGTCAGTGAGCAAGTGTTAAAAGCCATGGGTAGTGTATTAACAAATAAATATGCAGAAGGATATCCGGGTAAGAGATACTATGGGGGTTGCCAGATAGTTGACCAAACAGAACAAATAGCTATAGACAGGGTTAAAGCACTTTTTGGTGCTGAGTGGGCCAATGTACAACCACATTCAGGTGCACAAGCCAATGCTGCAGTGATGCTTGCCATATTAAAACCAGGAGATACGTTTCTAGGTTTAAATTTATCCATGGGTGGTCATTTGTCGCATGGGGCACCTGTAAACCTTTCGGGAATACTGTATCGACCCTTGGCATATGGTGTAAATGAAACTACAGGAAGAGTGGATTATGACGAAATGGAAAAGATAGCTTTAGCAGAGAAGCCCAAATTGATACTTGCCGGTGCATCGGCTTATGCACGTGACTGGGATTTTGCCCGTATGAGAGCTATAGCCGATAAAATAGGTGCTGTATTGTGGGCAGATATTGCACATCCTGCGGGGCTTATAGCAAAGGGACTGCTCAACAATCCTTTTCCACATTGCCATATCTTAACAAGTACTACGCATAAAACACTCAGAGGTCCGAGAGGGGGCATTATACTTATAGGTAAAGATTTTGAGAACCCATGGGGACTTACTACACCTAAGGGAGAAATAAAGATGATGTCGGCATTGCTTGATTCTGCTGTATTTCCGGGCACACAAGGCGGTCCTCTTGAACATGTTATTGCCTCCAAGGCGGTTGCTTTTGGCGAAGCACTCACTGATTCGTACAAGGAATATTGTATTCAGGTGATGAAAAATGCACAAGTTATGGCTAAGGCGTTTATCGAAAAAGGTTATCATGTTGTATCTGGTGGCACAGACAATCACCTCTTGCTTATAGACCTCAGGAAAAACTTCCCCGATATCACAGGTAAGGTTGTTGAGAACACACTAGTAAAGGCAGATATAACCATTGACAAAAACATGGTGCCTTTCGACAGCCGTTCACCCTTCCAAACCTCGGGCATTCGTATTGGTACACCTGCAGTTACAACCCGAGGACT
>CAZVOS010000599.1:0-2657 GCA_964628845.1 uncultured Bacteroidales bacterium
TATATACCCTGCACACAGGGTGTGGTGCTGTTGAATTGAAAAGTAGGGACTGTATCACCAGCTGGAAAGGTCATGTTAAACACAGCAGTATCAGGGATGTGATGCCAGATAAGCACTGTGTTGGCATGTGCGAAAGTGGCTTTTGTAAGATAGGACATAATGAATTCACCCGCTTGCGGGGTGCCGTTGATGTCTATTTCAGCTTTGTTCCACAAACCACAAGTGGTAAAGCCCGATTTGCTTACATTATTCCAGCTTACTTTGGCACTATCGGTAACAACAAGGTTATGCGATAAACCCGAATAGTTGAGAGTTGAGTTCTCAATAATGATGTGTGCTCGCCCTGCGGCTAGCATGCTACGTTGGTATATGTATGCCTGCGGACTTGTAATGGTGGAGTTGATGATTTCGAGGCGGCCAGTTGTACACCAAGCGATGATATCGCCATTAATAAAAGCTTGTGCATTATCAAATATCAAGATGCCATCGCCATACACCACTACAGGCCCGTCGTTCATAAATGCTCCTGTGATGTAGAGGGAATCTCCGGGTGTTAAACCCACAAAAAGGGTATCGGTTGATTTATTATGAGATGGGTTGAGCACATCAATGCGCCAGTCCTCGGCCTTTTCGTGTGCATTAAATGCGGCAGACGCACCTGAAGTGGGTAAATCCTGCTGAAGATTCTGCATAAGGGGCTTGCTGTCAGAGAGCATGTGCTCCTGAGCTTTTGCACTGATTGAATCTAACAATGCCCTAGGAAATAAGGTTTGTCCGCTTGCTGTCGCAATGAACAGCAGGGAGAAAATTGCAAATAAAAATCTACGCATCTTTTAATGTTTTAAACAGTTAGTAATATAGTCAACAGGTACGGAGGTGCGTTTGGAAATGGCTTCGGCATCTATGCCAGCAGCATAAAATCTTTTAATAAAACAGTCTAAGCTTTCTCCCACTTCCACAAGGTTGTTTTCGGGGTCGTAGAAGCGAAGGGTTTGTTGTCCCCAGTTTTCTTCATGAACTTTGTGCAAATAGTTTAACTGCTTTTCTTCAAGAAACTGGACAACATTCTCAAAATCATCGGTTTCGAAACAGAGTTCCATATTTTTATTACCTGATTCATGAAATATGCATCCTGAATTTTTGGCAATGGTATGTGCTTCATCCAATTTCCAGAGGGAGAAACCACTTTTAAAAACGATGCAGCCGCCAAAATCCATGGCAACTTCCTGACACAGCACTTCAGAATAGAACAGCTTCATTACATCAATGTCTTTTGTAATGATGACTGAGGAGTGGAAATTTATATTCATGGGATAATTATTTTAAAAAATCATATACAGTGTCCATAAATTTAGCTAAATTCGTGGATATAGGGTTAAAAATTTACATTTATTTGTGAAGGGTTTTTCATTTCTGTTTTTTTTTGTATCTGAATCTCGTTATGTTTTCTTAAACCTGAATACATTAAACAATCTGCTTCCTACAGAATAATTCATTGGTATAAATTTTTGTAAATTTCAAGCAAACTGACTGTTTCGTTTTGCAACTTATTTTTCACAAAAGCTTTTTTTTCATCATCAATTAGTTCTCCAATACCTTGCAACATGCTTGTTTTTTTGATGGATTTAATAGTGTCAATACAAAAATCAATGTAGGCTTCTAATTCCATATTTGTTCTTTGCTTTACAATTTCCTTATTAATCCTGACATTGTCCTTCAGAAAATGATAAATATCAAAAACATCTCTGCTGGCAATAGATTTGCGATTAGTAAGTGCACAAAGTTTATGAGAGAACATATCTTCAATATGCATTACCTTAATCATAATTCCCAGATAATTCAAATTTTGATACCTGTCCTTATATTCCCGATTTGAAATTTCTAATTTCAGGTTGCGATTATCTAAGCCATAATTTAACACGGTTAGTAATCCATAATGCTTTTGAGCTTCATCTTTAATTGTGCCGTATGCTGATAAGATATGACGAACTTTCTGAAAAACGATTTCAGACTCTGTTTTATCAAGTAAGTTAAAATCCAAATCAACCGAAAATCGCGGAAGATTATAAAATAACATATGCGCAGAGCCACCTTTAAACCCAAGAACAGTGCTTAAAAGCTTGTCGGCATAAATATCTTTTAGTATTCTGACCAAATAGTATTTGTGTTTACTTATATCAAACATAAATGAAGATTTCGTTAAATAATTTTTCCATAGTTTTCGATTGGTAAACAATAAGAATTTTCCTCATTAAACCCATATCCAAACTTGTCGTATTGTCGAAATATCCTGATTTGTTGAGATATAAACAATCAAGGACAGCCCGCTCTGCGGAAGCAATGTTTATTCCGTTAGCTTTTCTTTTGATACCAGTAGTGTCTAATAAAACACCGGACTTTATTTTCCTATAAGCAATAGGCTGATTTTCGGTCGGAATAATTCGACTCAGGTAACTAACTGAAGTAATTATATTATTGTACTGGAAAACAACGCCTTCCTTCTGCAAGACATAGTCTAAGGAAATATAGGAAGGCGTATATAGTTTGCACGCAAATTCTTCAATATTGTAATCAGGTTTTGCATAAACCCCCCTTCTGATATTTAACAATAAGTTGGTTTTTACATAGTAGTTAAGTTGACTTTTAAGATTATTTGT
>CAZVOS010000600.1:0-2655 GCA_964628845.1 uncultured Bacteroidales bacterium
TGTGCTAATCTGACGCTGACATCGGATAGCATGCTGTCACTGACCCCTACATTAAACTTAACAGCATTACCTACGGGCTTTCATATACTCGGTATCCGTGCAAAAGACCAGAAAACATGGGGACAGACACACTTGTACAGGTTTATAAATGACAATATGAACAATATACAACTATTGACTGATTTACAGGAAGTAGAATATTTTATTGATACAGATGCTGGATTCGGCAGTTGTCATTCAATTACATATACACCCGACAGTATGATACATATAACGCCTACAATTAGTATGACAGGCTTGTCATCAGGATTTCATATTTTAGGCATACGTTCCAAAGACACAAAAGTATGGGGACAAACGCACTTATTCCGATTTGTAAATGCGGATACACCTCCTACATTACACAATTTATCCTATATTGAATATTTTATTGATACCGACCCTGATTTTGGTAATGCCACAAAGGTATATCCAGAGCAGGATTCATTATGGGATACCACTTTTGTAGCCGATATATCCACCCTGGCTCTTGGCAATTATTTTATGGGTGTTAGAGCCATGGATACGATGGCAAAATTCAGCCATACCTATATACATCCTTTTGCTGTTGTTGAGCCCCCTTACCAGTATGCATTTACTGGTGGCGGCGCTTTATGTGTCGGTAGTGGTAGCTTAAGTGCTACGCTTGTTGATTCCAAAACAGGTGTCAGTTATATTCTTTTTAAAGATGGTAATCCTATGGATACCTTACCCGGTACCGATACTAATCTTGTATGGAATAACTTAACATCAGGTACATATACAGTTACGGGTTATTATACCATTTCACCACATATTTTTGCACCTATGAATGGAACAGTTACAGTTACAGAATACCCCCTGCCTACAGTAGTTTGCCCTGCTGATTTTGACGTTTGCATGAGTGTTGATTCATTGGCATTGCTTGGAGCAACGCCTGCAGGCGGTACTTATAGCGGAATGGGTGTAAGCAATGGTTATTTTTATCCTGCCCAACTCACAGCAGATGATTATGATATTACCTATGTTTATCAAGATATTAATGGCTGTATTGACAGTTGTATTAATACAATTACTGTAAATGATTTGCCTGTAATAAACTGCCCTGCCGATTTTGAAATTTGTATAAGTGTTGACTCTATTGAATTGACAGGCGGGTTACCTGCCGGAGGTACTTATAGCGGCACAGGTGTAAGCAACGGATATTTTTATCCCTCACAGCTTACAGCCAACGATTACACAATTACATATACCTATTCAGATATGAATTCTTGTACCAATTCTTGTTCTTTTATTATTACAGTGAATGATTTGCCCACTGTGATTTGCGGCTCTGATTTTACAGTGTGTAATGATATAGATTCGCTCTTACTTACAGGGGGCACGCCCACCGGAGGCACTTACAGCGGCACAAGTGTCATCAATGGGTATTTTTATCCTGCCCAACTGGCACCGGGAGATTATGATATCACTTATACGGTTCAGGACGCTAACAATTGTGAGAATAATTGCGTTTTCACAATAACTGTGGCTACTGCACCAACACTCACATGTCCTGCCGATTTTGCCTTGTGTTTGGATGCCGACTCTGTTTTACTTACAGGGGGATTACCCGCAGGGGGAACATACAGCGGCACAGGCGTCATCAATGGATATTTTTATCCTGCCATAGCACTGCCCGGAAATCATATTATAACTTACACATATACCGATGCAAATACGTGCACAAACACTTGTACTTTTACTGCCACCGTACATGATATGCCTGTGGTTACCACTGGAAGTAATATGACTCTGTGTGTAAATTCTGATTCTGTTATGCTTACTGGAGGTCTTCCCATAGGAGGTACTTACAGCGGTACAGGCGTAAGCAACGGCTTCTTTAATCCTCAGATTGCTGTGGGCAATTATACCATTACTTATACTGTTACAGATAACAACGGCTGTACCGGCGTTTCCTTATTTGATATAGAAGTCGTAAATTTACCTGTAATTAATGTTACAAATAACAGCCCTGTGTGTCAGGGAGAAACCATCAGTATAACAGCTTCAGGAGGTACTACTTACGCATGGACAGGACCGGGTGGCTATACAGGCAACACTGCAACTGTAAACATCACTAATGCGGACCTGAGCAATGCTGGGGTTTATTCCCTTAGTGTTACCAATGCTGCAGGCTGTACTGCTGATACTTCTGTAACTGTTGTGGTAAATACATTGCCCACTGTAAATATCACAGCTTCCGAAACCTCTGTTTGCAATGGCGAAACCACAACACTTACAGCTTCGGGAAGTAATATTACAGATTATGTATGGAACACCTCGACAACAACGGCACAGATTACTGTAACACCCACAGTGCCCTCTTCTACTTATTCTGTAACAGTAAGCAGTGCACAAAATTGCACGAACAGTGCGACAGTTACTATTGTAGTAAACAATAATCCCGCTGTTACCCTCGAGGGCCTGCCCGAAACTTGTCAGGGTAAAGGTGATGGGGTAATTACTGTGACTATTACCACTGCTACAGTACAACCCTACGACTACTTATGGCATTTCAACAGCAATCCTTTAGACAGTGGCAGCACATCAAGTGCCAGCTTCACCCTTCAGAATTGTCAGGCAGGCGATTATGAC
>CAZVOS010000601.1:0-2646 GCA_964628845.1 uncultured Bacteroidales bacterium
GAAGGCTTAGCTTTACTTGAGTGCCAGAATTGTCTTAAGGCAGGTGTAAACTTAAACGGTAATTATATGGGGCATTACCATCAGTTCGATTTATATGCATGGTATAATACAGGATTTTTTAAGAACAATAATTTGAATCCCCCTCCTGTATCCTATTTTTTAGATTATAATACTCCTATATCAAGGTATAACAAAAGGATAAGCATCTTTTTGAATTCATTTTATACAGATGGTGTTATGAAAAATGCCCTTCAGTTGCGTTATAAAATAAATGTAAACGGTGATTATTTTTATACTGAAATAAAATCATTATATATACCATTGAACTATTCTAAACACTTGATTTATTCAAATGACTGGGAAAGTACTACACGGACCAAACCTCATAACACCTTGAATCTTGGTTATAAACATTTTTATACCAACAGGAAAAGAGATGGGTTTCTTGAATTTAACACAGCCAATGCATATCTTTTTTCTGGCTTCGATTATTCAAAATTTGCTTTAGAATACATCAATAATGAAAAATTTGATGTTCTAAAATTTAAAACCAGATTTTTTATACAATGGGCTACAGGCAGTTATATGCCCTCTGAATCTATGTTATATCTTTCAGGGGCATCACCAGAAGAATTGATTGAGAATAAGTTTACACGCTCTATAGGTTATGTGCCTGTTACATGGAGTGATTATGGTACCAATACACAGCATTTTCATGCGGGGGGCGGGCTTAATATAAGAGGATATTCAGGATATCTTGTGGCTCAAAAGGATAAATATAATAATATTATAGCCGCTTATAAAGGACATTCAGGTATTTCCTTGAACTCAGAATTGGAGTTTGATGGCTTGTTTAATTTAAAACCTGTTAAACTTAAAAATATATTCAAACTGAATACATATATGTTTGCAGATGCTGGCTTTATAAGTGTTAATGGTATTGATGAAAAACTTTTATTAAGTGATTTAAGGGCATCGGCAGGATTGGGTATGGGCTTAACAATTAAAAAATGGGCCATCCTAAATAAATTAAAACCTTTTACCATTAGGTTTGATATGCCATTGTTTTTAAACAGACCTCCTGCTGTTGAAGATAAGTTCCTTGATTTCAGATGGATTATTGGTATAAATAGGGAGTTTTAGTTAAAAATTTACAATTTAAGTCTACAATACTCCCAAGGGATGGATAAATATTTCAGTTTGTAAATGTTGTGGATAATTAATAATTTCTTACAAATGCTATCTATCTGGCTCACTACCTGACAACAATTATTTTTAATAAAAAGGCCTCTGTTTTTGTCATAATATTCGCAAAGTACACCCCGTTATCAAAGCTGCTACAATCAATCAAAGTCTTATCATACAGCTTATTTTGTTCATATATCATCTGTCCTGTTAAGCTGTAAACAGATATATCAAAATATTGCTTCGGAAAGCTGACAGTAAAAGATTCGGATGCAGGGTTGGGATATAACTCGAAATCAGTTTTTAATAAATAGGGATTTTTAATATCAGTTACCATTTTAAAACAAACCTCCATTGTAGGTCTTTTCTGGCTATTTTGATGGTCTTCAGAACAAAAAAGGAGAGCTTTGGTAAGGGTTTCATCAACCAGTTTCATTTTAAATCCATAATTATTTGTAAGAAGCATATCCTGAACGAGCAAGGTTACATCAATGTCTGTATAATCTTGATTATAAGTAGTACTAGATGGCAATATTACTTCATTTTGGGTTGAAGATGTTGGTTGATTGTTCCATGTTACTGTGTTTTCTGCCCATGGTTGTAAAACCCGTTGCAATACGGCACTGTTATTTGGGCCTGTATGCCCTTGTATTGGCCCCATAATGCCATAAGCATACAGATTAAGTTTGGCAGAAGTTATTTCTGCACCATAAGGAATTGCTGATAAGTCGAAATACAACAAGGAACGGTTCACATTAAGCCCTCCAAGATTGCCAGGTATAACAAAGGCCGCATTTTGATATCCCGTTCCATAGTTTGTGTTGGCATCATTATAATTGTCGTGATAACCTAAAGGAGCGTCATTAGAATTAAGATTTAAGCAAGAAAGCAGATATGTAATTTCAATCGTTGGGAATTTTGCAGGGTTACCACAATTTAAAGATGAAAATAAAAGAGCATTTGTTTGAACTTCATCAACAAGTTTTAATAAAAAACCATAATTGGCAGTACTTATCATATCTTGAACCAACAAAGTTACATCAATATTTAAATAGTCTTGCAATGCATTTGTGCTGGCAGATAACACTACTTCATTTTGCGTTGTTGAAGAAGGTTGGTTGTTCCATGTAACTGTATTATCTGCCCATGTTTGTAAAACCCTCTGTAAAACAGCGCTGTTGTTATTTCCTGTATGACCTGATAATGAACCGATTGGCCCTAGTGCGTATAAATTGAGTTTTGCTGAAAGGATAATGGCTCCAGAAGGAATTGATGAAAAATCAAAATGAAATAATGAACGGTTCACATTTAACCCCCCAAGATTACCTGGTAAAACAAAAGCAGCATTTTGAGCTCCTGTTCCATAGTTTGTGTTGGCATCGTTATAATTATCGTGATAGCCAATTGGTGCATCAAAATCGGCAGTAAGAACTACAGTTGTTTGGGCAAAAATTGAATTAA
>CAZVOS010000602.1:0-2639 GCA_964628845.1 uncultured Bacteroidales bacterium
GCGACATCAATGGTTCTGCAATAGCCGCTTCACTTGAGCAGTTCAAAGAAGTGTTAAACAACAATGCAGCATACTATGTGCATCAGTTCGGAAGTATTGAATCGGTTCCTCATATTACTGTTAAAGCATTCTGGGGTTTGCCCGATTTTTTATTTGCCTATTCGTATCCCAACAATGTATTAAATGAAGGAGCTAATCTGGCAAATTGCTCAGGTAAATATTGCAGTTATCTGCCTGTTCCTGTTTTCCCAACTCCATTTTACGAAACAACAATATGCACAATATTTTTTGTAGTTCTTTGGCTGATAAGAAAAAAAATCACTATTGACGGCTTGCTTTTTTCAATTTATTTATCTCTCAATGGACTTGAAAGATTTTTCGTTGAAAAGATTAGAGTCAATGAAGTATATGTCATTTTCGGTAATAAAATTACTCAAGCAGAGATTATCTCAACAATTTTATTTTTAATCGGAATATTTGGAATTGTATATTTTACTATTTTTCATAGAAAGAAAGATAAAAAATCAAAGCTTCCTTAAAACAAAGAGTATAAGTCAGAATAAAAGCAACAATATTATTGTGCTATAAAACCAAATATTTTTATAGAATTTCTGTTCATCAATTGTTTTAAGAATTATAGATTCTTCTTTTTCTTTATTAAAAAGCAATGGATTATCATCTTCAATAACAATATTTACAAAATCATTAATAAGACTTTTATAGTTGGAATCTGATAAAACGATATACCTATCGGCATAAAATAAAGCATTTTTATAATCATTAAGATTATTAAATGATTTATAAAGATAGAAATAGTTATTTTTCATAAGATGTCTCATTGACTTATCTTCACATAATTCAAGACTATTGATAAAATTTTCGATGGCTTTATGATAATCTCCTAAGTTATAATGAATGATGGCTTTATAATGCAAATTTTCTGCAATTAAGCCGTAGTTCTCAGTATCAAGATTATCCGAAACCCACGAAAAAAAATAGTCATCTGTGCTAATTTCCCTTTCTAACAATGAATTATTTTTAAAATCCAACATACTGTCATTGCTAATATCCAGAGCTTTATTAAAGCAATTTAATGCATTTGAAGTATCATTCATTAATATATTTAAACAGCCAAAATTGAGTAAACTTGTAACCAAAGGGTCAAGAAAATTATTCTCCAATTTTATTTTAATGGATTTTTCAAAGTAATCTTTGGCTTTATAAAAAGAATTTGTTTTAGTGCAGAGCACTCCTAAATTATTATAACATTGAGCCAGTCTGTAATAATCATTGTTCTGAATATAATAATTTAAAGCTTTATTATAATATGAAAGTGCATAATCAAACATATTATTTTCTTCGAATACTGCCCCCATATTCAAACAGCAGTCGGCAATACCATTTAAGTTGTCAAGTTCTTTCTCAAGTCTGAGAGAGTTCAGATAAAAATATATGGCCTTTATATAACTACCTTTAATATGATATATCTCCCCGATATTATTAAAAATAACAGCCATACCAAATTTATCATCAAGAGTTTTATCTATTTTTAGTGCCTCAAAATATAATTTTTCGGCTTTTTCCAGTAAGTTCAAATTTTTATAAACAGCAGCTATATTACAATAGCACGCAGAGATACCAGTTGAATCATTAAGAAATTTAAAAATTTCCAAGGATTTTTCAAAACTGATTAATGCATTTTTATAATCACTATTAAAATAATAATTAAGTCCTGTTTTTTTTAATGTCGCTGCACTAGTACTATCATTAACATTAATGCTTTTTAATTTTGAATACTTCAGATTTTTCTGATTTTTATCAGAATATTTATCTAATGTTTGAGAAGGGTTAATTGAAAAAGTATTAAATGATATTAAAATCTGAAGTATGATATTTGTTAAGAATACTTTGAAAGAGGAACTCATAATATTATTATTGAATGCAAAACTATAAAAAGTTTTCTTTTAATGTCATTTAACTTAATTACGATTTAAATGCAAAATGAATGATATCATGTATAAAAATATTAATAAATATAAATGTGATTTAGTTTTTAATTATTATTTTTGTAACTTTTAAATATTGAGGTTACATATATGTTAAGAAATTGGTTAGTTGTATATACCAAGCCACGACATGAAAAAAAATCAGCTTCAGTTTTAGTATCCAAAGGCATAGAGATTTTTTTGCCTTTAAAAACAGAATTAAAACAATGGTCTGACAGAAAAAAATGGGTTGAGCGTCCACTGTTCCCGGGTTATTTATTTGTGAACATTACAGAACTGGAATATTTGGATGTACTTAACAGTGCTGGGATAGTACGGTTTATATTCTTTAATGGCAAGCCAGCTATTGTAAGAGAGAAGACTATTAAAGAGCTTAAATTAGTATTAAATACACCTGACTTACATATAGAAACAATAGATTTAGAATTAAATTTAGGAGAAATTGTAAGCATTAAAAAGGGCCCTTTTAAAGGGCTTGAAGGCAGACTGATTCAATTTAAGGGCAAAAATAGAATTTCTATTGAAATTGAATGTATGCAAAAAGCAGTTTTAGTTGAAATAGATAAAAGCTATCTTAACTAAAATATAAATCTTCTTCTTATTACATGTAGGTTCTAAGATTATGGGACTGAC
>CAZVOS010000603.1:0-2638 GCA_964628845.1 uncultured Bacteroidales bacterium
TTCACTTGCAGGCAGAAAAAAAATATTTGAATTGCCCGCTCTTGATTTTGAAGAGTATCTTGAGTTTAACGATGCATCAGATTTGCTTCAGGAACTTAATTCTATAAAAAAGGATGGCAATTACATCGGTTGGAAGCGGAACGAAATAAATTTGTTGTTTTCTGATTTTTTGACATTTGGGGGGTATCCGGCTGTTGCACTCGAAAAAGATAAGGAAGATAAAAAGGAGCTTCTGAAAGAATTATTGTCCTCATTTTTGAAGAAGGACATTTCAGAAGCCGGCATTCAGCATCCTGACAAGTTTCTTAACATGATAACAATTTTGTCGCATCAAACAGGCTCATTACTTAATGTGAATGAGCTTTCATATACAATCGGCTTGTCTGTATCCGCTGTGAACAACTATTTGTATATTATGGAAAAATGCTTCCATATTCACTTTCTAAAGCCCTTTCACAATAATATCCGTAAGGAATTGACCAAAATGCCAAAAGTGTATTTTAATGATTTGGGCTTGCGTAATGCCCTGATGAATAACTTTAATGCTATTGAGTTGAGAGCGGATAAAGGTATAGCAGTTGAAAACTATATTTACATAAGACTCAGGCAATTATATGATAAAGAAAGCATTAAGTTCTGGCGAACATCGGATGGCAACGAAGTTGACTTTATTTATGAACAAGAACAATCAAAGTGTGCTATAGAGGCAAAGTACAGTTCAAATGAATTCAGAGAATCTAAATACCGGAAGTTTATCAAAAATTACCCCGGTATTCCATTAAGTTGCAGAGCCTATGTTTCAGAATCAAATACCGGAAGTATTTTGTCTATATAAAATATTTAAAATATCGTTTAAAAAAGAACGCCTGCACTAATGAGAAACTATCATAGATAAGAATCTCTAGAAAAATAATAAAACAGTAAAATCATATAGATTTCTCGTATATTTGTATAAAAAAATGCAATGAAATATTTATGTTTAACTTTTATTTCTCTTGTTGCAACACTCAATCTAATATCTCAAAAACCTTTTCAAAGTTCCTCTATTGACATTAATAGAAATAATCCTCCAGATGTGGATATATTCTTTAATAGGAGTGTAGTTATTCAATGGGATACAATTTATTCCTATATTGATACTTTTGCAAGCTTACGACATATTCAGACATTTGATGCACAAGGAAATGTTATAACAATGCTTAATCAGATCTACAATCAAAATACAAATACCTGGGATAATAATAACAAATATTCGTTTACCTATGATGCTTCAGGAAATCGATTAACAGAAATGAGAGAGTTATGGCAAAGTACTGCCTGGGTTAATTCATACAGAAAAACGTTTACGTACAATGCCAACAATAATCTTCTGACTTGCTTAACTGAGATGGTTGATAATAATTTATGGGTCAATTCATCAAGATATTCAAACACATACAATGCAAACGGAGATGTGCTTGTGTATATTTATGAAATGTGGACAAATAACGTATGGGTATTCAGCAGCAGAATTACTCATACATATGATGCGAATGGAAATGAAATTAATTTACTACAGGAGTATTGGCAGAATAATGCCTGGGTTAACAATACAAACTACTCCTCAACTTTCGACAACAATAATAATAAACTGACACAAATTTATGCAGGGTGGCAAAGTAACAACTGGGTATTGTATTCAAAGGATTCGTATACATATGATTCATTTAACCGCAGAATAAGTAAAACTGAACAAAAGTGGCAGAGTAATAATTGGGTAAATTTTTACCAGGACTCATGTGTTTATGATGTTGCTGGTAATCTGATAACTCAGATTTATTCTGACTGGTTAACCAATATTTGGCTTTTAAAACGAAAAGACTCATATACTTATAATCTGAATAATGTAATTTTGACTTTTATACTGGAAAATTTCAACTCCACTTGCTATTCTCCTGACAAACGCCATACAAATACGATAGACGTAAATGGATTTGTAACAAATTGCCTGATTGAAGAAAAAATTTCAAATGTCTGGACTAATTCCGTAAGGTTTTCATACACATTTGATTCGCTGGGGAATTCCTTATCAGGGGCATGTGAAGGATGGAACAATGGTAACTGGCAGCCATATTCTTTAATCCCAAAATTTTTCATAAGTGGTTTGGAGATTTTTGATTTTATTTATTACAATGAAATTTTCCATATAGGAACAAGTTACACGGCAAGTTTCAGAACTTTTAGTACCATCACAAATAGTGAAACTTTAAAAAATTTGAATTCTGATATTTATATTTTTCCCAATCCATGCTGTAATTATCTATATGCTGATAACGTGCCTGATGGCTCTGTTGAAATTTTCAATGTTAATGGCCAATGTGTAAGATCATTCAGGCATAAGTCCGGTCTTCTTTCGGTTGATGTGCATGCTTTGGCAGCGGGTACATACACAATGAAGATTCAGACTGAGAAAGGTCAGATTACAAGTAAGTTTGTTAAGAATTAAAAATAATTATCATGAAAAACAAAAGAGTTTCTCTGCTAACTGTCATACTATCAGTTATGTATGTGTGCCTGTTTGCTCAAAATCCCAATAACCATATCCCCGGTTTTTATATCGAAGGCTTAAGAGGAGGCGAGCTTTCTAAAGCAGATTTTC
>CAZVOS010000604.1:0-2636 GCA_964628845.1 uncultured Bacteroidales bacterium
AAAAAAGAAGTGGCGACATCACTGCAGTTGTTGTTGTCAAAAACAGTCAGCATAACAGTATATGTTCCTGATGCTGAGTAAGCATAAGTGGGATTTTGTTCAGAAGAGCCGTTATTATCTCCAAAATTCCATTGCCAGGAGGTGGCACCGATAGACATATCAGTAAAAACAAATTCACCATCCATAAGGGATTGGGAATGGGAATTAACTCCAAAAGAGGCAGTGGGGCCTGGTATATTGGCTATATGTGTTGAGCTGGTATTACTGCAAATGCCTTCTGTTACTGTTACATCATAAGAGCCGGCACTCAAATTATTTATAGTGGCCGTATTTCCACCATTCGACCAAAGGTAGGATGCGCCTCCGCTTGCTGTTGCAGAGCCATTAGCTTGTCCACAGATCTCATCAACAGTTGTTATATTAATCTGAGGTAATGGAGCAACAAAAATGGAAAGTATGGTGTCGAAAGGATAGCAACCAGGTTCTGTTACTGTCAGCATAATATCATAAGAGCCTGTGTTTGCCCAGGAAACATTATAAGGTCCGGCACCACTACCCGAAGATACATTGGCTGAAGCAAAATTCCAGTTATATGTAAAATTAGGACTTCCGCCCTGCGAATTAACACTAAGGTTTTGATTGATGCAGACGTTGGTATTGGCAATAATATTTACAGGAGGTGTCCAGCAAGCACATAAAGGGCTTGTTAGCGGGAGTACTACAATTTGTTCTTCATAAACATTTGAAATGCAGCCATTTTCGTTAACTGAAACGGATACAGTTTTAGTGCCTTCAGAATCCCAAACAACGGTATAAGGCCCCTGGCCGCTTCCGGATACAAGATTTCCCCCTCCAAAATCCCATGTATATGTGGCAGAACTTGAGGCAGAGCCATTGAAAGTAATTGTCACATTTTCATTAATACATACTGTATCTTGCATGCTGAATGAAGCCGTTGGAGCGGGGTTAACGGTAGTAGAAGCTGTTGTTGTAAAGGAGCAGAGCGTATCAGTTATAGGGCCAATACCTTTAATTTGTACATCGTCTATGTTCCATCCAATATAAACAACACTGCCATCGGTAGGGCCAATGCCAAAGCGTACTCTGAAGTTGGGGTTATTAACAGCTTGAGTACTTACATTAAGAGTTTGAATTGTCCATGCTGCATCGCTGAAAGAACCGCTATTTTGCCATATATTAGTCCATGTAGTTCCATTATAAACTTCTACATGGATTTTATCGTAAGAACTGGATTCACAGCCGGCCCATCTCCAGAATTCGAGTTCAACAGAAGTAAAGCCGCTGCAGTTTATGACTGGCGATGTCAGATAGTTGTTTGCAGACATACTGTTGGAATAACATGCACCAATATAGGTTCCGATAATAAAATTATTTCCGGTTTGTGTGTGGTCTGTGTTAGGTCCTGCATTTCCTGAACAGCCCGAAGAAACGGCAGCAGCAGCTCTTTGCCAGCCACCTGTGCCATAGCCAGTCCATCCCTTATCAGTTGAAAAGTCGTCTTCGAAAGCAATGCTTTGTCCTATTGAGTTGCCAACAATATGGTATGTGTAAGTAATATCGTGAGTGCCTAGACCTGCAGCAGCAGGGTCGAATGTATTTCCTGTTACGCCAGTTCCTGTAAATACGCCTCCTGTTGGGTCTCCTGTCATAACAGAAGTATTACCGTTAATGCAATGAGTAGATGCTAAACCATTAATGGACATGTTAGGAGGTTGATGAACAATAACTTCAATATTGCTGGCAGAAGTATCAGTAGCATCACTCACATAAGCGGTATAGGTTGTAGTTGTTGTTGGAGCTACAGGAGGAGGGTTTTGTCCTGTTGGGCCATGCGACCACCAATATTGGATGTTTGGTGGTGGTACACCAATAGTAACATTATCAAGCCCCCAATGGTCATACACATTTGAAGTAGAAGCCAGTTGAGCCCATCGGAACATGGTAGCTGTAGTTTGTGCTGCAACAGGTATGGGATAAGTAAATGTATTCCACACTGTAAAAGGCGTTTGACCGCTTGCGCCAGGAGTAGAAGCTGTAGGTATAGCAGTTAAAATATCACCATTAGGGGCAAAATAAACAATAGTTACCCATGTAGAACCACTATTAATAGAATATTGTAATGCAACCCCTTCATCATATTCATCAGGCCCTTCGCAGGGTGAATTGGCTGATTGTACAGAATACCTCATTTCAAAACTGATAGTACCTCCCCCAGATACATCGAAAGGTATGGTTGTCAGGATACGTGGTGCTGCTGATGTAGAACCCATCCACATATAAGTTGTACCATCAGGTGAATGAGGGGCACAGGGATTGGTAAACATGGCCTGGTTGGTTGCATTCCACCCAGTACCTGCATGCCCAAGGTTAAAGTCATTATTCATCAAATAAGAAGGGCAATTGCCAGTCATATTTAATGTAACACTATCACCCAAACAGATTTCTATTGATGTTGGTACCCCATTGCCAAAAGCTTCGTTATAGCAATTCTGAGCATTGATAGAAAAGTTAAAGATTAAGAAGATAAATAATAATATGTTTTTATTAGTCATTTTAAATAAATGATAGATTGAATTTAAGCACATATAAAACAAATCAACTATATTAAAATATAA
>CAZVOS010000605.1:0-2635 GCA_964628845.1 uncultured Bacteroidales bacterium
TTCATCGGATGGCGATATCAAGGGCTTTATTTACGGAGAACGTGGTGTATGGCGGCCTGGAGATTCTTTATTCCTGACATTTATTCTTGAAGATAAATACAAACAGTTGCCCATGAGTCATCCCGTTGCATTCACCTTAACAAATCCTATGGGGCAAGTTGTTTACAGAAGTGTCAAAACTAATGGTTTAAACGGATTTTATCCTTTCCCTTGTGTTACATCTCCTGATGCTCCTACGGGCAACTGGTCAGCAATGGTTGAAGTGGGTGGCATGAGGTTTTATAAAACATTAAAAATTGAAACCATTATGCCCAACCGTTTAAAAATCTTACTCGACTTTGGCGGTGATAAACTTTTTGCTTTTCAGGAGCAAAATATCTTACTCAAATCAACATGGCTGCATGGGGCCATTGCCAAAAACCTGAAAGCAGATGTCAATGTTACATTCAGTAAAATGAAAACAGAGTTTAAGGGTTTTAAGGGTTTTGTTTTCGACGACCAATCAAAATATTTTGCTACAGAAGAAGCCGAGGTTTTTAACGGTACGCTTAATGAGGATGGAGAAGCACAGTTCAGTGCCGACATTAACCTCGAAGAAAATGCACCTGGTGTACTTAAAACAAATTTTCAGGTAAGGGTGTACGAAAACAGCGGGGCTTTTAGTATCGACAGGATAAGCATTCCCTATTATCCTTATAAAAATTACGTGGGTATTAAAATACCGGAAGGAAAGGCTTATAATAAGATGTTACATACAGGAAAAAAACATGCTGTAAGTATCGTAAATCTCGATGCTGAAGGTAAATTGATAAAAGGGGGTACTGTTGTAGCAGAACTATATAAACTCGATTGGAACTGGTGGTGGGATAATTCTGGCGAAAGTGGTGCCAGCTATATCAATTCATATTATATGACACCTGTAGAAACAGAAGAAATTGAGCTTCCAACAGGTAAAGGTGTTTTTAATGTTAAAGTTGAATATCCCGATTGGGGAAGGTATTATTTAAGAGTTACCGACAATGAAAGTGGTCATTCTGCTGGTGATTTTATTTATATTGATTATCCCGAATGGGAAGGAAGGAGCAGGTCAAAAGAAACAAGCGCTGCCACATTGCTTACACTTACTTCGGATAAAACATTCTATAATGCTGGCGACAATATTGAAATTACATTCCCATCATCTAATCAGGGTAGAGCACTTGTAAGTATTGAAAAAGGTTCTAAAATAATAAAAACATACTGGGTGAAAACCAAAGAAGGTCATACTTCATTCAGTTTTGATGCTACTAAGGATATGGCCCCTAATATTTTTGTTCATGTAACGTTTATTCAGCCACATGCCCAAATTAGTAACGATTTACCTATACGCATCTATGGTGTTATTCCTGTAAATGTTGAGGATAAAAACACCATTCTGAAGCCCATCATTACCATGCCCGATGTGCTTAAGCCAGAACAGAAGGCAAACATCTCTATTAATGAAGAGTCCAAAAAACCAATGACCTACACATTGGCTATTGTAGATGAGGGCTTGCTCGATTTAACCAGATTTAAAACCCCCGACCCATGGGCTTATTTCTATGCCAAGGAGGCCTTAGGCATTCGTACCTGGGATTTGTACGACTTTGTGGCAGGAGCTTATACAGGTAAATTGAGTAAACTGCTTAATATAGGGGGCGATGACGAACTTGCATCTCCGGCAGATGTGGCCAAGGCAAACCGATTCAAACCTATGGTGCAATTTATGGGACCTTTTACTTTGGATAAAGGTAAAACCAATAAACACGACATAGAAATTCCTAACTATGTGGGCTCTGTTCGTGTGATGGTAGTAGCAGGGCAGAATAATGCCTACGGAAAAGCCGATAAAACTGTGGCTGTACGTAATCCGCTTATGGTTATTGGTACTTTACCACGTGTTCTTGGCCCTAAGGAAACTGTTCAACTGCCTGTTAGTGTTTTTGCTATGGAGGATTTTGTAAAAAATGTAAATGTAGAGATTTTTACAAATAATTTATTCAAGATTGAAGGCAGCAGTAAACAAACACTCAAATTCTCACAAACAGGAGAGCAAATGGCCAACTTTACCCTAAAAACAAATGGCTCAATAGGAATAGCCACTGTTAAAATTGTAGCCACTTCAGGCAAGCTCAAATCCACATTCAACATTGAATTAGATGTGCGTAACCCTAATCCCAAGGTTGTTGATATTTACGATTTTGTAATTGAACAAGGAAAAACAGTGAAGAAGAAATTTAAAACTACAGGTATTGCTGGTACCAATAAGGGCACTATCGAAATATCCTCCATTGCTCCTATCAATCTTGATAAACGCTTGCAATATCTTATTGCTTATCCTCATGGCTGTCTGGAACAAACAACTTCTGCAGCATTCCCACAGTTGTTTATCGAAAACCTTGTCGAATTAAAACAAGAAGAGAAAAATAAAATTCAGACCAATATCAATGCGGCCATACGAAAAATTGCCTCCCATCAGATATCAAATGGCGGGCTTGCGTACTGGAGTGGCTCGACTTATAGCGATGACTGGGCTACCAATTATGCAGGACATTTTATGCTCGAGGCAGCCAATAAAGGATATTCGATGCCTGCTAATTTTATCGAAAAGAATTTG
>CAZVOS010000606.1:0-2635 GCA_964628845.1 uncultured Bacteroidales bacterium
GGGTTGGTCTATGTTGAGGCTTTTTATTATCGCTTCAGGCGGGGCAATCGGAACGCTGCTGCGTTATCTCGTAGGAGGGCTGGATTATCGCTTTTCATACGGAGTCCTTCCGGTAAGCACGCTGGTTGTTAACGTCACCGGTTCTTTAGTGATCGGTTTTTTGTGGGGTATTGTTGACCGCTTTGCCGTCTCGCCTAATATCAGGCTTTTTATCTTTATCGGCATACTTGGGGGATATACCACTTTTTCAACATTCAGCCTGGAGAGTTTCAATTTATTAAGAGACGGTGAATACAGGATAGCTTTATTAAAGGTAAAAGTATTAATGAACTCTTCACACAGATTGAGCCCCTTATTGAATTTAATCCTGCTTTTATTGATGTAACATACCACAGGGAAGAATATATTTACAAAAAGAGAGAAAATGGTTTGTTAGAGAAGAAATCCATTAGAAAACGACCCGGTACTGTTGCTATTTGTGCGGCTATTCAGAATAAATACCATATTGATGCGATACCTCACATTATTTGCGGCGGTTTTACTGCCGAAGAAACTGAAAATGCCCTTATTGAACTTAATTTCCTTGGCATTGAGAATGTTATGGTATTAAGAGGCGACCCTATTAAAAGTGAAAATAAATTTGTTTCCGAAGAGGGAGGGCACTATTATGCATCAGATCTTATTAAACAAATTGTAAAACTCAAAGATGATGTATATCTGGATGAAGAAATACTGAATCAAAATCCTGTAGATTTCTGTATAGGTGTTGCAGCTTATCCCGAGAAACATTTTGAGGCACCCAATCTCACAACCGATCTTAAACATCTTAAATATAAAATTGAAAACGGTGCAGATTATATTGTAACTCAAATGTTTTTTGATAATGTTAAATATTATAAACTTGTGGATGCCTGTAGGGAATTAGGTATTAATGTGCCTATTATTCCAGGAATTAAACCCATTACAAGTAAAAGCCAGATATACGATATACCCAAAACTTTTAATATTGACATCCCCGAAGATCTCTTTAATGCCATCGAAAATTGCAAGGATAATGCAGAGGCCTTAGAAGTAGGTATCGAATGGACTATTGAACAATCAAAAGATTTAATCAGAAATAATGCTCCGTCTATTCATTACTTTACAATGAGCAAATCACAAGCCATTCGTAAAATTGCAAAAGCAGTATTGTAAAAAATTATATGTGTGTTTGCATTTACTTATATTTTTTTTATATATTTACAAAATAATTATTTTTTGCTTTTTGTATGAAGAGTAATTTAATAAAATTTTACTATTTGATAAATTAATACTTATTATTAATAAAGATATCATTAAAATCATTTTACAAAAAAAGAATTTATAATTCACTAAATAATGAATAAAAAATTACTGTTATCATTTATATTATTATTTTCTCTGCATCATTTATTCTCACAAAGCATTAAAAACATCAACTGGGTCAAGGATTCATCTAAAATTGTATTATATTACGATTTGGTAAGTTTTATAAAAGGATGTACTTATAATGTTGAAGTATTTTGTTCTACTGATGGAGGAGAAACCTATAATATCTTCTTAAAAAATGCCGTAGGCGATTTAGGTAATGACATCACTATTGGCCGAAAAAAGCAATTGGTATGGGATGTTTTTAAAGATATAGGTGGCTTGGCAGGTAATGTAAGTTTCAAAGTAGTAGCCGACAAAAACCCAAGAATAAGGAATTACTTTGTGTCGTACAATGGTACTTTGGAAGCTCCATTTGGGATTCAGGCAGGGATGCTGGGAGGCATAAGTCCATATCTCAGCATTAAAATGAATTCTGATTTTAACGCAAAACATAATTATATCTACGATGAGAATACACTTATTGTTGATTATCCTTATAATACCATATATTTCATTTATGGGGATGAAGTTAAAAAACCCCGTTATTCTTTTACCCTGGGTGGCACATTTCAGCTATTTAATAAAGCATACTCATATCTTGGGGCTGGCTTCGGAAAAAGTTACTTACTCTGGGAGGTAGAGGAATATAATTATCAAGATGACCAGCTTAAAGAAGTCAGTTGGGCCGTTAACAATACATGGAGTATAAAAGGTCTTGAATTAGAAGCTGGTTTAATTTTTCCTATCAAAGACCTTGTGTTCTCTGTAGGTGGTAATGCTGTAAATTTCAGAAGGCCTACACTTTCTTTTGGTTTAGGTTATAAGTTTAATTAAAAAATATTATTTAATGAAATACTATCCTTTAATATTTATCTTATTAATTTTTATTGTTGTATCTTGCGAGAAGGAACCAGAGATTCCTACAGGGCAAGGTAATAAAATTGAACTCTCTGTTACAACAGACAATTTATCAAGAATAGATGTTACTGCACTTGCTACAGGGAACATTTTAAATTTGGGTTATTTGGGAGAACTTGTACAGCACGGACATTGCTGGGGTATTACACCACAACCAGACACTACATATTTTAAAACCCGTCTGGGTTATAGAAATTCAAAAGGAGAATTTACCAGCACATTAACAGGACTTGACCTTAATACAGTTTATTATGTAAGGGCTTATATAGCAAATGCTACTCATGTGGCTTACGGAGAACAAAAAGTTATTTCTGCTGTATGCGGCGGG
>CAZVOS010000607.1:0-2632 GCA_964628845.1 uncultured Bacteroidales bacterium
AGTCGCCTATTGCAAATATCGTTTCTGCTTTTAAAATACCATCAACTGTTACATTATTCTTGAAAACCATTGAATTTATTAATGAGAGTATTTTATCAAATGCAACAGCACCAGGAGTAATTGGGTTTTCGCTAAGTGCTGGGTCAGAATTAACATATACATTAACATTTTCACTCCAGACCTTATCAAATTTCCCTGTCCTGTTATTTACTTTATAACCGTATTTTTTCATAATAAAATCTTAAACTGTTAGCAAATAATAATAATCATAACTTAAATATTCAGCACCATCTTTGTCAAAATTCTCGTCCCCTTCTGCAAATTTTATCTCAGTAATATATTCACCAGCTACTATATCATATTCAATTATTCGTTTTATCATACAATATTTCAGTGTTTCCGCTTGTGTCCCTGCTAAAACATAAATGAGATATGTAGTTGTATCACCAGCACTCGGACTGTCAGGTATCTCAATAATTCGCTGGGCGTCCATTTTCATTTTATCAATTTCAAATTTTCTATTACTCATAATTTATTTATTTTGTTATTTATAAATCAATAGTATAATCATAATCAGCTTTATTAACACCTTCTATAAAGAAACCAGCTACAATTTCGTCTTCTGTCTGAACGTCTGTCATATCATTGTAAAGTACATAATCAGTGTTATTTGCTAAATCCTGTTTTTTTATATAATCAGTTAATTTTTCAGCTTTTATATTTGCAACTTGTAATATTTTTGCTTCTGTGTCAGTACGTGTTGCATTACTGATAACATTTGCATTATCAGCATTCAAATTAAACGCTCCTCTGTCTGAAATTTCTACAAAAAAATCATTAAAAGCTAAATATTTCACAAAATAAGCTAAGCAAGGTTTAATGTAATCATCAATCAACGTAGTGAATGTTGAAGTATTTGCTACAACATAATCATAAAAATTCTCTGTTAAAATTTGCCTTATATACTTAAATTCGGCACTATCTATAACAGCGTCTTTTATTTGATTTTCATCAATCTTACGATTATAAGCTAATGTTATTATTTCTGCTTTAGTTATTAACATAATTAAAATGTTTTTTTACCTATTTCTGCGTAAAATATTTGTTGTTTCGGATCGGTTTCATCATAATCAAGCCCCTGTTCTTTTCTGACTTCCCATACAAATTTCACAGGTGATATTTCACTAATCGGTGCTTTATTTATTATCTTCAAGTCTTCTGCTTCGATCCCAAAATCTTCAAATAACTTCTTAAAAATTCTTAAATATTGTTCCTGCTTATTGACAATAACAGTATTTAACGCAATTTTATATTCATTAATTATTCTATTTGTATCAAATCCCGAAGGATCATTAAATCCTGACAATGTTCTGAACCATCCGTGAATTTTTATCAAATCTTCATCAGATTGCTTATGTAAGTTTATCCAGTCGCCATCTACTTGTTTATGAAAGTCAATCAATTCTGCCTTCTCTCTTGACTCACCAACTCCTAAAGTCTGCATATAATGTGTAAATAATTTCCCTTTATTTGATGAGCCGGTATAGTCTTCAAGTTTTTTTTCTATTTTTTTGGCATCATCAGAAGTATTTACGCCAGGAATAATCAACATTCCTGAAACACTAAAATCATTCTCTAATTGACTTTTATTACTTTCATTTGTCAATCCTGAAATTACAGCAGCTCTTAATCCTGCGTACCATTTAGGTAAACCGTAAAAAGTAAAATCTGGCTCATATTGTTTGATATGAATAATTGAACGTCTTAAATTTCCATCAGCAACAAATTCAGGATAAAGAGGCAACACTTTAATTTTTTCTTCTGATAATCTGTAATTTTGCCAATCGGGATGCATCAATATATTTTTTCCATCTTTTGAAACCCGACATTTAAGATTTTGAATATGATAGAAATAAACGAAACTTTTATTTTTATCAGTAACAATTTCAAAAAATGAATTGCCAATATTTAATTCATCAAACAATAATTTTGAATATATATCGTGCAAGTCCTCATCTTTATTATTTATTCGCTTTATTGTTTCTACTAATTTTTCATTTTCTGTTTCAAAATTTTTACCTGAAATATAATTTGTTTTACTATTCAAAATGGCTCTATGATTTGCGACCTCTCTTCCAAGTTTTGCAATTTTTTGCGGGAAAAGATTATCTTCACCAAAAGGAATATAATTTCTATAATCATAACTAACAATTTTATCAGGCTTTATAAAATCGTATTCCTCTTCTGAATAACAAATAATTTTATCAGTATTTATACTTTCTATTTCCATATTATTTTATACAAAAAAAGGGGAACTCCCATCCCCCTTCCGTTTTTTTAAAGTTTTGATAAATAATTATTTCTTTTTAGATTTCTTTTCCTCAACTTCTTCTATAAAATTCTGACCTGACATATTTTTATAAATAAATTCAAGTTCTTCTTGAGTAGCTTCCTGTAAATTTACAAATAATTTTCCATTAAAAGCTTTCGGAAAATAAACATCTCTGCTTATTTTTTTAAAACCATAAGATATTTTATAAGCCATAATTATTTATTTTTTTTAGATTTTTCTTTAGATTCTTCTTTAACTTCTTCTTTAACTTCTTCTTTAACTTCTTCTTTAACTTCTTCT
>CAZVOS010000608.1:0-2630 GCA_964628845.1 uncultured Bacteroidales bacterium
CTTTAAAAATTATTTAAACCTGAGGGCAGAAGCTCTACTCACCAATAATTATCAGGCCAGCGATATGGCATGGATGGATATGAAAACTTCAAACATTGATTTTGTTGTTGGTCCTATCGAAAACTACGAAGATAAATTATTTGGTGCTAAAGCTGCTCATGAGTCTTTTATTCTCATTAAAGACATTGAATGGAGCAAAAAACTTGAAAAATTTGTTTCCTTATTGCCCAAACTTCAGAAAGACCTCCCTGTTGATGCTAAATACAAAAAAGAGACACCAGGACTGGATTCAGATATGAATGTTTATGAAGCCGTTTACTACGCCGGCGATTGCAATGCAGGCAGTAAAACAATTGCCATCAACCTGCCAAACGATGAAGAAGTACAACTTAAAAAGGGCTCACGAAAGCTGCAACTAAAAAACTCAATGAAAGCCAAATTCGACGAAATATTAGTACCCATTGCCAATATGCTTATTGATGAATCGCAACGCAAATATATTAAATTTGACGCATTTTTCGAAAATACTACCTTTCACGAAGTGGCTCATGGTATGGGTATTAAAAATACAATTACTAAAAAAGGTTCTGTTAAAGAAGCACTTAAAGAACAATATTCAGCTATTGAAGAAGGCAAAGCAGATATTCTGGGTTTGTATCTGGTAACAAAACTCTACGATATGGGCGAATTGAGCAGCGGTGAAATCATGGATAATTACGTTACTTTCCTCGCAGGTATCTTTCGTTCTTGCCGTTTTGGAGCTGCCAGTGCTCATGGCAAAGCCAATATGCTCCGCTTCTACTTTTTTCAGGAAGCCGGTGCTTTTACACGTAATGGAAATGGAACCTATACGGTTAATTTCGACAAAATGAAAGATGCAGTAATTGCCTCTGTACAGCAAATTATTACTATACAGGGCGATGGAGATTATGAAAAAGCCAAAGCACTTATCGAAAAAGATGGCTTTATCAAAAAAGAACTCCAAAACGACCTTAACCGTATTAACGAAGCCAATATTCCTGTGGATATTATTTTCGAAAAAGGAGCCCATTTGCTGGGTCTATAATTTATATTCTTTTAATTATTGTATTATAAGGTGGATTTCTATATATAAAAATCTATACGATTTGAAACACACAACAGCATTAATCCATCTGCATATAATAGTGTTTATACTCGGTTTCACTGCTATTCTTGGTAAGCTAATAAGCATCTGTGCCATTGAACTGGTGTGGTACCGAATGCTTATCGCCTCTGCATTCTTATTCTTTATTATAAAATTCAAGAAGCTTAGTATAAAAATTGAGAAACAGCAGATATTTGTTTATATCCTAGTAGGTTTTATTGTGGCTGCTCACTGGATAACATTTTTTCATGCCATTAAAGTTTCTAATGTATCTGTTACTCTTGCCTGCCTTTCAACAACTACTCTATTCACAGGCATCCTTGAGCCACTTGTGATAAAAAGAAAATTTTACTGGCTCGAAGCTGTCTTAGGTATATTAATAATTTTTGGATTGTATCTTATATTTCAATTTGAAATAAGGTATAAATGGGGCATCATCTTTTCTCTTATTTCTGCTTTTCTGGCAGGCATCTTTAATGTCATCAATAAAAAACTAACACCTGGTAAAAATGCCGATATTATAAGTTTTTATGAGATGCTCGGTGGTTTTTTTATTGTCAGTGTTTACATGCTGTTTTTTACTGATTTTACCCTTAAAAAGCTAAGTATTTCAGCATCAGACTTATTGTATTTATTAATTCTAGGGTCAATATGCACAGCATACGCCTTTACCACAATAATTGAATTAATGAAAAAGATATCTGCCTATCTGGTTATACTCTCCATAAATCTGGAGCCCGTTTACGGAGTAATAATGGCTTATTTTATTTTCGGGGCTTCAGAATATATGACTACAGGTTTTTATATTGGTACACTAATAATCATTCTATGCGTATTTATGTACCATCCCTTGATGCGTTTGTTTCATAAAACACTTTCGTAAAACCATTAATAGGAGAGTTATTCAGGTGCTTAAGCGGAAACTGCGGTGCTTGAGCGGAAACTGCGGTGCTTGAGCGGAGCCGAAACCATCGTAACCATCAAAAGATACCTTATCTTTTCCAGCTACTCCTATTTATTATTATAAGTATCAAAGAAATCATTACCCTTATCATCAGTCATGATAAAAGCGGGCATATTTTCAACCCTTATTTTCCTGATGGCTTCCATGCCGAGCTCTTCGAAAGCCACAATCTCAACTGATTTGATATTTTCTGCAGCCAGTATGGCAGCAGGGCCTCCTACTGAACCGAGGAAGAAGCCCCCGTATTTTTTACAGGCATCTATCACCGATTTATTGCGGTTGCCCTTGGCTAGCATTACAAGCGACCCACCTAAGCTCTGAAAGAGTTCTACATAAGAATCCATCCTGCCGGCTGTTGTGGGGCCAAAGCTGCCAGATGCCATACCCTCAGGTGTTTTGGCAGGTCCTGCATAATAAATAGGATGATTTTTAAAGTAGTCGGGCATGGGCTTCCCTTCATCAAGGAGTTTTTTTATCTGTGCATGGGCTATATCGCGGGCAACTATAAGTGTGCCTGTTAAGCTTAATCTGGTTTTAACA
>CAZVOS010000609.1:0-2630 GCA_964628845.1 uncultured Bacteroidales bacterium
GCTTTCGGTGATTGGAGTGTACTTTCTAATTTGAAAACGGAAATGGAAGAGACAGAAAAGAATACAGCCAAAGAAAAGCTCCGAAAAATGAATAAGAAAGCTGAAGATGAAAAGAAAGCTGATACTGAAAACAAAGAAGAAGGAACTAAAAAATAACTAAATTATTCTCTTTTTAATTATTCTTTTAACTTTATTTAATACAGTATATAAAAAATATTTTATATATTTGCTACTTAATTACAAACAAAAAAAATTACTATGATTAAAAAACTATTACTCTCATTAATTATTGTTCCTTTTTTAGGAATATCAGTGGCTATGAGCCAATGTACACCAGATCCAGCATTCACTAATCCAGGTATTTATCCTGACAGTGCTAGCAATTTACCTCATGGCTATGCAGGAGTAAATTATCAAACTGTAATGACTTGCGTAATTCCTGCAGATACCAATATCAGTGGTTTTACTGTACAAATTGATTCTATTGGTATTCAAAGTTTAACAGGTCTGCCCACAGGATTTAACTTTACCCCAAACAGACCATCAGGTTTTTGGCCAGGAGGCACCTCTGGTTGTGTGCTTATTGCCGGACAAAACGATACCGTTGGTGTGTATCCTCTTTCTATCAGCTTGATGGGTTATGCTTCAGGTATGACTGTACCTTTTACTCTTAGCTACTACAAGTTAGTATTAGATTCAACTGGAGCCAGTATTCAGGAAAACAACAGCAATAAATTTGAAGTTTACCAGAATGTACCCAATCCTTTTGGCAGAATAACAGAAATTGCATTTAATTCAGACATCATTGGTCTATACACTATTGAAGTATTTAATATGATAGGCAAAGTGCTTTATAGTGAAGTATATAAAGCCAACAAAGGACTGAATAAAATACAATTTAATGCTGCTGACTTGCCACAAGGTATATATTTCTACAAAATAAGCAATGGAAACAGAACACATACCAAACGTATGATTGTCGCTTCCAGATAATATTTCTGATTTTTTTAAAAGAAACTGTTTCAACAATAAGTAAGCTTATTTTGGAACAGTTTCTTTTTTTATGTATATCCAATTCCAATATTTATTATTTTAGCTTAAATTTGCAGAAAAAACAATGAACAATTCATCGCTCAAATCAATTTCACCTGTTGACGGCAGGTATTCAAAATCAACAGCAGAGTTACAGGATTTTTTTTCGGAGTTCGCACTGATGCGTTACAGGTTAAAGGTCGAAACAGAATACTTTATTGCTCTACATAAGCTACCCTTAAAAGAATTAAAAAGTATTGAAAGTAGTATTTTTAAAAAACTACGTCAAATATATCATTCGTTCGATGAAAAAGATTGCTTAAAAATAAAAGAGTACGAGAAAAAAAGTAATCATGACATTAAAGCAGTAGAATATTTTCTTAAAGAAAAATTTGACACATTAAACCTATCCAAGTACAAGGAATTTATACACTTTGGTCTGACATCGCAGGATATAAATAACACAGCTTTGCCCCTGATGATAAAAGAGGCACAAGATAATGTGATGCTGCCCTTGCTCAAAAAGCTTACAGAGAATCTTGAACAATTAGCTATAAGATGGAAAAAAGAACCTATGCTGGCTTATACACATGGTCAGGCAGCTTCACCAACTACCATGGGAAAAGAAGTTCTTGTTTTTGCAGAACGTCTTAAAATACAGACAGAGCAACTAAGGGCTATTAAACACTCTGCAAAATTTGGTGGTGCTACAGGTAATTTTAACGCCCACCATATTGCATATCCTGAAATAGATTGGATTTTATTTGCCAATCATTTTGTAAATAAAACACTGGGGTTAAACCGTTCAGAAGTAACCACCCAAATAGAACATTATGATAATCTGGCTGCATTCTGCGATGCCTATAAGCGAATAAATACCATTCTAATTGACCTTTGCAGGGATATGTGGCTGTATATTTCGATGAATTATTTCACCTTATCCATTAACAAGGGAGAAGTGGGTTCTTCGGCCATGCCCCATAAAGTAAACCCTATTGATTTTGAAAATGCGGAAGGCAATCTGGGACTTGCCAACGCCATTTTTGAACATCTGGCCGCTAAATTACCGATATCACGTTTACAAAGAGACCTGAGCGACTCTACAGTAAGCCGCAATGTAGGAGTGCCATTGGCTCATACATTGATTGCATTCAAATCTATTCTCAAAGGACTTAGTAAACTTAATCTGAATAAAGAAAGAATGAATGCAGACCTTGATAAGAATTGGACAGTTGTGGCTGAAGCCATTCAGACAATTTTACGTAAAGAATTCTATCCTGAACCATACGAAAAACTCAAAGAACTTACCAGAACATCTGAGAAAATTGATAAGATAAAATTACATACTTTCATTGATAATCTTGATGTTAAGCCCGTCCTGAAAAAGAAACTTAAAAGTATTACACCATTTAATTATATTGGCATAATTGAACAATTTTTCAAATAAGATGTTTGTAAGCGGTTTTACATTTATACGAAATGCCCTTAAATTTGACTATCCTGTAGTAGAATCCATCACTTCAATACTGCCACTCTGCGATGAATTTATTGTTGCTTTAGGAAACTCTGAAGATGCTACTGAAGGACTTATAAAAAGC
>CAZVOS010000610.1:0-2625 GCA_964628845.1 uncultured Bacteroidales bacterium
CGAAAGTGTTATTGAATGTAGATTTCAAAAAATCATTAACGCCATCAAATCTAATGATAGGTTTATTATTAAAGCTATTTTCAATTTTTTGTGGACGAAAAGACATCGTATTTTGTGTTGCGTGAAAAATATTACCTGATTTATCTAACCAATGATTTACATAACCAGTGGAGTCTAAAACAGTGCTATCTGCAGATAACCAAAGTTTTAAATTTGTAATAGAATTTGGTAAAAATTTATAGATTTTTCGAATTTCAGATAAACCCATAACTTCACATGGATTATAGGCAATTACTCTCCAAAAAAGATTGGATATTGGAAATATGGTTTGAAAGTTTAAAAATGAGAATTGAATGCTTTGAGTTGGAGTATTTGGATAAATAAAAGGAGATTCAAAGAGGATATTTCCGAAAGCTGAGTCTTCTGCTAATACAAGCTTGTACTTTATAGCCCCTGAAGATTGGTTCCAAACAAAATTAATGTTTTCAGTAATGATATTGATACCCTCTTGAGGATACACAAGTGATGGTGCATTTGGGCTAGGGAAGAGGTTCTGTACAATGACATCCGTTTCTGTAATATCGCTACACCCATTATCGGTAAAAATTTCTAGTCTTACGGTATAAATACCTGATAAAGAAAAATTATGAAAAAAATATGGTTGATAGCTTACAGGAATTCCTTCAATATACCATATTCTATTGTTCACAGATAGACCCAAGGGTACAAAAGATATATCTTCAAATAAAGCAGGAAAGTTTTCACAAACAGGATAGGCATTGATTTTTGCAATTGGCGATGGATTGATATAATATATGGAAGATGTGTCCTTGTAACAACCAGAAAGATTGGTAATACTGTGAAAAACAGAATAAAGCCCCTCTGATCCAAATTTTACAGCAGGGTTTTGAATATTTGAAAAACTAAAAGGGCCAATTTCCCAAGTAAAATTAGAAATTGTGCTTGATGATGTGCTTATATCTGTGAAGAATATGCTATCGTTTGCACAAATACCAGATACAGAATAATTTATATTTGGAATTGTATCAGTAGCCGTAGCAAAAACTGAATCTTTTGCGATACATTCATTTATGCTGGTTGCCTTTACAATATACCACCCTTGTTGATTTATTATTGTACTTTGGGTAGTGTCGCTTGTTGGTGACCATAAATAAGAAGTAATTAAACTACTCCCTTGATCTACAAAAACCTTATTACCAATACATAGCGATTGTTCTGTGCCAATACTAAGGAAGTAAGCCATACTGTCCACAGACACAAAAAAGGTATCAATTACATTACAGTTGTTGCTGTCTGTGATTGTAATACGGTATTCTCCGCTTTGTGAAATTGGGATTTGGGTGTTTGTGACACCGGTTGACCACTGGAAGGTATATAGTCCGGGGTTTTGCAGGGTGGCTTCGGCTACGCTCAACCACCCATTTGGAACAATTAGTAAACTATTCGATGTAATAGTATCGCCAAAACAAATTGACGTATTGTTATATTTATAATAAGGATAAAAAACTTCAATGGTATCAGTGTTTGTGATACCTAATGAGTTTTGAGCTGTAAGCCAATATTTACCCGATTTATTTACTATTATTGATGGCGTGCTATCACCTGTGCTCCACTGAAGATTAGAAAAACCAGAAGGTGCAGTAATAGTGGTATCACAAAAACCATAATTAACATAAATATCTGAGCCCAAATTCAATGGCGGAATATATAAATCAGGAAAATACTTCTGTCGGATATAATCTTCTACTATAATTCTGTTACTCCCTGTTAAAACAGTGTCGTAAAACAATATTTCAGCAATATCTCCATTGAAAAAATTTGATGCTGTTGTATAAAACGCTCCTAAAGTAAAACCTGTTACTGCATTTGAACCCCTATTGCCTGTGTGTTTTTGAACACCATTTTCGTACAAAAAAGAAGAATCATTGTTAAATATTGATGTACTGAAAACATAATTAAACGGTGCCGTTTTTAAATACGCTGTCTGTTCGGTTCCGCCTGCAGTATATCTTAAACTTCCCCCATCGCCAGGATGCCAGTATATAGCATGTATTTTTTCTGATTCTATGCCTGTTAAAGCCCATTGTGAACTCGTTGAATTGACATTGGTTTTCCAAACCATAAAAAGTGTATTGGGTTGCACAAATGTCTGATTAAATGTACTTCGCAAAAAATCATTTACACCATCGAACCTTATTACTGGTTTCCCGTTTAAAGCGTTATTTACTAACAATGGACGCCACGATGTTGTGGTCTGTTCTGCATGAAATTCATTACTTTTTAAATTTCGCCATTGTGATACTAGACCTCCAGAAGACACAACTCCTGTATCGGCTGCCAACCATAGTTTTAAACCTGAAACTACTTGTGAAGAAAATAAGTTTAACTTCAAGGCAGAAGTTGCTGTACTTTGATCGCAAGAATTAAATGCTATTACATGCCAGTAAATTGGTGTAATCTGGTTGGTTAGCGACACATTATAATTTACAACAGACAAACCTGAATTGGGATAAATAAAACCCGAATTATACAAAGTATCACTAAGCAAAGCATCTGTAGCAATAATAAGCATGTATTTAACTGCCCCTGGACTATTATTCCAAG
>CAZVOS010000611.1:0-2624 GCA_964628845.1 uncultured Bacteroidales bacterium
AACCTGATAATGTAAAAGGATAAAGTATAAAAAGACCAGTATTATTTTTTCAGAATAATTAAATAGCAGGTTTATTTTTTCAGTACCCATTGCCACTTTCTGTGAATATAAAGCTATTAACCCAAAAATAAGCGACAGTGAAAAGAAAGGCAAACAATAAAGGGTATCTTTAAGTTTGATTTTTTTATTTATAAAAAAGACACATAATAGTATTATTAAGGGTAAAACAACTGCTGCCGATTTTGACAGCAATGAAGCTATAAACAAGACAAGACTTATAACATAGTAAATGAATTTATAGTTATTTTTCAGAGAGTTTAAATAAAAAATTAGAGATAATAAAAAAAACAATGTGTACAAAACATCCTTCCGCTCTGAAATCCAAGCTACCGACTCCACATGCATGGGATGTAAGGCAAAAATGAATGCTGTTATCAAGGCAACATCTTTGCTTAGAGATATTTTTTTTACTAATATAAAAACAAGTATGATATTAAGAATATGAAGTAATACATTTAAAATGTGATAATGGGCAGCGTTTGAATTAAATAATTGAAATTCAATTAAATAGCTTAGTGTTGTAAAGGGATGATAATTAGCAAAATAAGTTTCTGAGAAAATATTTTTAATTTGAGAAAGGGATAAAGATTTAATATACGGGTTATTAAGTATGTAGGTATCATCGTCCCAATATACAAAATCAAATGAGAAAGTTTTTGAGTAAAATATAAATGTGATGGCTAAAATAAATATCAGCCAGATATTTTCCTTTAAACTTTGAGAAAATCTATTTTGATTCGAAAACTGAGGTTTTTTAATATTTCTTGAAACCGCTATGTGTTTCTTATGAGTATTCTTTATTACCATATGAATGGTTTATAATTTATTTACAGAAAGCATTTATCATTTTTAGTGCAGATTCGTTTCCCAAATCGGATGCTATTTTCCAATCATCACATGCATTTCTTAAGTCATTAAGTCTTTGTTTGGACAGCCCCCTGAAATAATAAGCAACAGCATGTTTTGAATTCAAGCGGATAACATTCGTATAGTATTCGATAGCATCAATATATTTTCCATTATTAAAATTTAAAGTAGCGATATTTTCATGAGCTTTAATATACGAAGGATTTAAGTTAATAGCTTTAAGATAGTCAGCCAGAGCTTCTTCAAATCTTCCTCTTAATTGAAACACATTCCCTCGGTTGCTATAAGCTTCAACATAATTTGTGTCTAAGGAAAGGGCCTTATTGAAATCCTGAAGGGCCTTATCGAAATCATTATTTAAAGCGTGGGCATGCCCTCTGTTGTTGAACGATTTGGCATAGTTGGGGTTTAGAGATATGGCTTTATTATAATCTTCTATGGCTCCCTTGATATCTCCAAAATCAATTTTAATAACACCTCTGTTGTTGAAAGCCATAGCATATTTAGGATAAATATTAATGGAGTTATTAAAATCATCCATAGCTTTCTCGTATTGTCCTAATTCTGCTCTATGTGCACCCCTGCTATAATATGATAAAAAGCATTTGGGGTTGTTTTTGATTGAATTTGTCCATAATGTTTCGCTATCTTCCCATACATTTGTTTGCTTATAGCTTGCAAACGAAAAGTAGGTTGCCATGATTAAAATGAGAGATATGGTTATTATTCTATATTTTGAGTTAAGATATTTTTCAATAATATAAGCAGATATAAATGCCAAACCAATATATGGCACATAAGTATATCTTTCAGAAACAAGCGAATCACCTACAGGAATAATTTGTACTATGAGAAGAATATTAATTATAAAAAACGAAAAACCAAAAATAAGATGTTGTTTGAGCTCTCTTTTTGATACAATAAGAACAATAATTATGACAATTAAAATAAGGGGTGATATATAAAATTCTAATGGAAATTGGCTTATTTCTTTATTAGGAAATGCGTGAACTGCTGAAAGATTAAAAGGAATGATAAAACGGCTGAAGTAATAATAAACAGTATAAGAAACGAGCAATATTCTTTCAAAAGTATTATATAATTCATTTATATTTACAATATGGATGGCGTCTCTTTGAGTGTTTAGAGTTATGATGCCAAATATCAGAGATAAAGTAAAAAATGGGATGCATAGCAGCCAGTCTTTTAAAACAAATTTTCTATGAATAAAAAAGGATATTAATAACATTATTAAAGGTAATACAACAGCAGCCGATTTTGACATTAATGATAAAAGGAAGAGCAATAAGCAAAATATATAATAAATAGTTTTCTTTTGCTTCAAGAACTTAATATAAAGAAAGAGTGAAGACAAATAAAAAAAAGTATAAAGCATGTCTTTCCTTTCGGAAATCCATGCTACAGATTCTACATGCATGGGATGAACAGCAAATATGAAAGCAGTAATAAGAGGGATGATTTTCTTATCAGTAAGTTTGCTAATGAGTAAGAAAACAACTAAAGTATTTAAAAGATGAAGGATAATATTATTAAGATGATAAGGGTAGGGGTTTAATTTAAAAAAATGAAACTCAATTGCATAAGATAAAGTTGTAATAGGGTGATAATTAGCGAAATAGGGTTCAGAAAAGATTTTCTTTATATTTTCTGTATTCAGTTTTTGAATAGATATATTC
>CAZVOS010000612.1:0-2622 GCA_964628845.1 uncultured Bacteroidales bacterium
TTTCTTAGCAATGTAAGTAACAATATCTGTACTATGCTGTTTCCCAAGAAATTCAATATTATTAATATCGCTTATATCAAAAACCTCAAGCGCACTGCCGGCCCCCAGATAAAGCATATTGTCAACAGCTTTAAAAGTGAATACGGGACCGCTTATGGCTGCATTTTTATATACGGCTTGTTGTCCAAAAGATTGAACGACAATAAAGAGAATTAAGAGGGTTATAGTTTTTGTTTTCAATATTTTTAAAATGATATACAAATTTATTACTTTCAGTATTATGTTGAGCGAATTTTATAATATAATTTCGAAATTATATATAAACAATGTAACTATCCTTATATTAGCGTTTCCTCATATAAACTTAATAATCTCTTAACATTTAGTTAACATTAAACAGATATGTTTGTTAGTGTATTTTAGCTCCAAAAATTAAATTTTATATATCTGATGATGAGGTTATTACAATTTACGCAGGTTTTTTCTTTTCTGTTTTTCCTAAGTTTGTCAGTATTTTCACAAACTGCAGTTTCTGATACCACATTCTTAAAAACGGAACGTTTTTTTAATCATTTTAAAATATCAGGTTATATCCAGGCCGATTTTCAGGTTGCTGATTCTGTTGGTGCAAACATGCATTTTGCTGGTGGCAGTTTTTCCAGCAGGTTTACAGATAAGCGTTTTGCTGTTCGCAGAGGCCGCCTTCAGTTTGCTCACCAAACGGACATGGCGAAAGCACAGGTGTCATTCGATTTTACTGAGCGGGGCGCTGCACTGAAAGATGCGTTTATTAAAGTAAGCGAGCCCTATTTGAATGCATTGCATGTAAAGGCCGGTGTTTTTTACCGTCCATTTGGCTATGAGTTGTCGTATTCATCATCGCTCAGAGAAACACCTGAGCGTTCGCGTGTGGTGCAAACGATTTTCCCCCTCGAAAGAGATTTGGGAGCCAGCATCAGTATGGGGATGCCCGACACATCAGTATTGCATTTCCTTTCAATTGAAGCTGGCTTCTTTAATGGGAATGCTGTGAATTCTGAAACAGATAAGATTAAAGATATTATAGGTCGTATTCGTATAGCGAATCCTGTGAGAGTTGATAAATTGCATTATGCTGTGGCTTTTTCGTACTACGATGGTGGTATCAATCATATTTTTGAACCCATCGACACTTCTACTTCCAACCAGCAGGATAAGTACAATATTTACAAAATGACCACACTTTCCAATGGTCAGAAGGGCTTCCTCGTAGATTCTGCCGCCACATTGGCATCGGGTACTATGGGTGCAAGAGTTGACAGGAAATACATGGGTATTGACGGACAGATTGCTTTTGAATTTCCCTTCGGTAAGACAGAACTGCGCGGCGAATACATCTGGGGTACGCAACCTGCTGCCTTCAGTTCTCGCATCATTGACAATGTGGCCATGTACCAGTCGATGAATTCTTTCAGTCCAATGGGACCCGAACTGGGCGTTTCATTCTCGGTTTACAATACACCATCTGCATCCTTTCCTTATATCATAGGAAAACGTTTTAAACACCACCATACTTTTATCCGGAATTTTGATGGCGGCAACTTTTGTCTCGTGCAGCATATTTTTGACACCAAACACCGCATTGTTTTCAAATATGATTGGTACAATCCCAACAAAGAGGTTGATGGAAAAGAAATTGACCTCTTCATGAGAAATGAAGATGGCACGGCATTTATAGATAATAATGGCAGTGAAATTCTGACTTTCCTTTCACCTGCCGATATCAGCTATAAAACATATGGTCTGGGCTGGATTTTCGATTATACCGAAAACGTCAGATTTACACTGTATTATGATATGGTTATGAATGAAGTAACTAATATTGAACCCTTTGTGGGAGATATCAAGCAAGGTAAAAACCCTTCAACAGGTTTTATGAAGGACATTAAAGATAATGTCTTGACGGTTCGTTTACAATATAAATTTTAAATAATGAAAACAAGAATAATTCTTTTCTTTACCCTATTTCTCATTTCAGCCCTTTCCTTTGCTTCAGTTAACAGGTTTCGTTTGTCGTACAGAGATGACCCTGCCACAACCATAGTCATAGGATGGAATCAGGTGAATGGCTCAAACCCTGTAGTATATTACGGCACAACAGATTATGGTAATTTATGGAATATGTATCCCTCAAATAAGTCGGTTGACAGAATTGTATCCCACCGGAGCATGAACAACCATTTTGCCAGAATTACTGGCTTACAGCCAAATACTGTTTACTATTTCGTTGTTAAGGATGATAACAGTGTCAGTTCCCGAATGTCGTTTAAAACATTACCCGATAACTCCAATTCACCACTGATGTTTGTTTCTGGAGGTGATACACGTACTGGTGTTATTACTGAATACGATTATACTAATTGCAGGGCGAGACGTCAGGATGGAAACCGTCTGGTAAGTAAAATTAGGCCTGACTTTGTGGCTTTTACTGGAGATTTTGTATTATTGAAAACTTCAAACGGACAGTGGACAGATTGGTTTGACGACTGGCAACTGACTATGACAGCTCCCGATAACCGCATGTATCCCTGTGTGGTTACCTTTGGCAATCATGAAGAAGCTGATGATGCCTACAAATTATTC
>CAZVOS010000613.1:0-2619 GCA_964628845.1 uncultured Bacteroidales bacterium
GGGAGGAATGGATGCACCAGTAAAAGAATATATACCACAGGAAGAAAAGAGAAGGAGAGCAAGAAGTAAGAAAAAAACTATATTAAGATATCTCATTATTATTCAAGATTATATTCTTTTATTTTCCTGTATAGTGTTCTTTCTGATATACCGAGCTCATCAGCTGCTTTTTTGCGCTTTCCGCTGTATTTATCAAGGGCTTTTTTAATAAAATCAATTTCTTTTTGCTGAAGTGAAAGACTTTCTTCAATAATTTCTTCAGTATCATCAAATTTATCTATGTCGTTATTTACTTTCGAAATACTAATATCTGGTTCTAAAGTGATATCATCATTTTTAGTTATATCGTGATATAGTTTATTTAGTAAAGGTTTATTGTTTTTTATAGATTCATGGCTGATTTCGTTATTATCAATAATATTAAAGATAAGTTTTTTAAGTTCAAAAATATCCTTCTTCATATCGAAAAGGAGTTTATACATGATATCTCTTTCGGAACTAAAATTATCGTCTTTAATGGTTTTAGAGAAAAGAACAGGTAAGTCGGAACTTTGCTGAGGGATGTATTTACTTAATGTATTCAAGTCTATGATTCTTTTTTCCTCAATAATAGACATTTGTTCTGTCATATTTTTCAGTTGACGAATATTACCTGGCCATCTGTATGAAGTTAGTAAATTAATAGCATCAATTTCGAGTTGAATGGCAGGCATGCGATATTTTTCGGCAAAATCTGATGCAAATTTTCTAAAAAGGAGGATAATATCATCTTTTCTATCTCTGAGAGGGGGCATGATAATAGGTACAGTATTTAGACGGTAGTATAAATCTTCTCTGAATTTGCTATTTCTTATAGCTTCGGTGATTAGCACATTAGTTGCGGCAACCACTCTAACATCAGTTTTAATGACTTTAGAAGAGCCCACTTTCATAAATTCGCCTGTTTCGAGGACTCTCAGTAAGCGTACTTGTGTAGATAGTGGCAACTCAGCTACTTCGTCGAGGAAGATAGTGCCTCCATTGGCAGTTTCGAAATATCCTTTACGTGCTTCGTGGGCTCCTGTGAATGAGCCCTTTTCGTGACCAAATAATTCTGAATCGATGGTTCCTTCTGGTATGGCTCCACAGTTAACGGCTATAAATATTCCATGTTTGCGGCTGCTTAACTGGTGAATGATTTTAGGGAAAACCTCTTTACCAGTACCGCTTTCGCCATAGATGAGTGTTGTAATTTCTGTTGGAGCTACCTGTCTTGCAATATCAATAGCTCTGTTGAGCAGGGGTGCATTGCCAATAATACCAAAACGTAATTTAATACTTTGAATATCCATAATCGTTGATTAACATAATGCCTTTCGAGTGCAAAATTAATGTTTTTTTTTATAAATCACATGGATATTTTTTAGTACATTTGCCTGTAGAGTTAGAGCTATATATTATCAATCAATATTTTTTAAATTATGGAGTTTATTAATAGAAAAATTAAAATATGCTTCACCCTATTTTTTTGTATACTTCTTTTCAAAGCACAATCGCAAAGCCCCAAAACCTTTTCTGATACGGTTGACATCCTGCACTATGATATTCATTTAAATATTATTGAAATGGGTGCAAAAAAGATAGATGGTTTTACAATTATTACACTTACTTCAAAACTTAATAATGTGAATCAAGTAATTCTTGATTTGTTGGCATTGAATGTAGATTCTGTAATAAAGGATACTCAGAGTCTATCTTTTCTGCAACAGGGGGAGAAGTTGATAATAAATCTGGATTCGGATATTAATGTTGATGATAGTATTGGTATAAAAATATATTATCAAGGTCATCCTGTTGTGGATGCTTCTGGCTGGGGTGGTTTTTATTTTGGGAGCGACAGTCTTACTGCTTTTAATCTGGGTGTGGGTTTTGAAGCCATTCCACATAATTATGGCAGGGTTTGGTATCCCTGTATTGACGATTTTGTTGACAGGGCTACCTATGATTTTTATATACGCACTGATGCTTTAAGTAAAGCTGTTTGCGGAGGTGTTTTAATATCTGAAGTTGATAATGGTGATGGCACAAAGACTTATCATTGGCAGTTAACCGACCCTATTCCATCTTACCTGTCTTCTGTGGCAGTAGGCAGATATGTTATGGTAGCTGATGTGTATCAGGGTATAGAAAGAGATATTCCTATTGAAATTTACGTAAGACCTCAGGACAGTTTAAAAGTATCTGGCACATTTACACATTTAAAGAATGCTCTTTCTATTTTTGAAAGCAGGTTTGGCCCTTATAGGTGGCAAAGGGTGGGTTATGTGGGTGTGCCTTTTAATTCTGGTGCTATGGAACATGTTACCAGCATTGCTTATCCTACTTCGGTAATTAATGGCACAACTAGCTATGATGACCTTATGGCTCATGAGTTGTCGCACCATTGGTTTGGAAACCTTGCCACATGCAGTACTGCTGAAGATATGTGGATTAATGAGGGATGGGCTAGTTACTGCGAATTTATTTTTTTTGAAGGATTGTACGGCAAAACTTATGCAAAGGATATGATAAGAACCATTCATAAACAGGTATTACAAATGGCTCATATTGTTGATGGTGATTATCTGGCTTTGTATGGGA
>CAZVOS010000614.1:0-2613 GCA_964628845.1 uncultured Bacteroidales bacterium
ATTTATCCGCCGCCCTTTGTGGCATAATGTGGTTAATCCCGAACAAAATTTCGGACTTATTGCTTTTGATGAGATTGCTCCCGATTACAACCAATGGCCAGCAACACAAGCTTCGTGCTTTGTATCAGAAATTAAAGCCGACTATACAAGTGCATTCTTCTATCTAAAGCTAAATCTATTGCAAGCTTTTACTGCAAACGACACCTTATGGATAGCATTTGATACCTATCGCAACGACTGGGGCGAATCTATTCTCCCTAATGGAGCTCATATTAACAACCGCGCCGAATTTGCACTCAGAATATCAGTTGACAGTGCACACCTCTTTGTAACAGAAGCGTATAATATTTTTGGTATTTATCATGATGAAGGCGGTAATGAACAACTCTATCGTTCTATCCCAACAGATGGGGCACCATGGCTCCCTGTTAAATGGAAAAACAATTACTTTTCCAATTCTATTGATGATATCGGCAATCTGAGAGTACGAAAACAGGGACAAGCTGCACACAGTAATGATGCTGTTGTTTTTAGCGGAAATTCTATCATAATTAAAGTACCCTGGTCCTTGCTTCATTTTACTGACCCCAGTCTGCTTGAAGTGATGCACGACAACAGAAACACTTCGCAAAGAGAGACTTATACTTCCGATGGCATTGCCCTAACTATAAGTAAAGGTTCTTGTTTCATCCAAACGCAACGCTATCTGTGGTCCGAATGGAACGAAGCACCACCTGTAACCGAAAGGGATAAAGATTCGTATGGTATAGTTCGTCAGGCACTGCAAACATTGGATTTTACGCCGTTCTAAAATAAAAAAACGTGAGATTAAAATTAATTACACTTTTATTGCTTTCATCTCTCTTCTCAGTGGCCCAAATAGACCACTGGGAAACGGTTGTTGACCAGAATCTCCTTTGGCGTTATTTTGTCGGAGACTCTGAACCTGATACAGGGTGGATGAATTATGGCTTTTCAGATTCTACTTGGCCAACAGCTCTAAGTGGTTTTGGTTATGGAGATGGCGACGATGCCACTATAATTCCCGTTTATACACCCGCTGTTTATATTCGTGGGCACTTCAATATTATTGATTCCGCTGCTATTCTTTCAGCCGTTTTACATATTGATTACGACGACGGCTTCATAGCATATCTTAATGGTGCCGAAATTGCACGCTCCCCAAATATGGGGACTCCCGGCTCATTAGTACCCTATAATCAATATGCCACACCCGACCATGAGGCAGAAATGTATCAGGGTAACCTTCCTGAAATTTATATGATTAACCCCTCGCTCATACAACAACATTTGAAGCAGGGCAATAATATTCTGGCCATTCAGGTCAATAATTACAGCGCAGGGTCAAGCGATATGTCGCTTATCCCTTTCTTTTCTGTAGGCATATCTGATAATGGAACTTATTATAACCCACTACCCGCATGGTTTTGGGTCGAAACGCCTTTCCTCTCTTCCAACCTGCCATTGGTACAGATTAATACTTTTGGCTATCCTATTAATGACTACGAACGCATCTTATGTTCAATCGGTATTATTGATAATGGCCCAGGTAACCGTAATTACATAACGGACACACCAAATGTGTATAATGGGAAAGCAGGTATTAAAATCAGAGGTTCTTCCTCTAACTATTATTTCCCTCAAAAATCTTACGGATTCGAATTGTGGGATAATGATTCGAATGATGTGGATGCCTCTATTCTCGGTATGCCCGCCGAATCAGACTGGATACTTTATGGCTCCTATTCCGATAAAACCATGCTCCGCAATAATATCATTTACCAAATTGGTGATAAAATGGGGCATTGGACAACTCACACAAGATTTTGCGAAGTAATCATTAATAACAACTACGTTGGTGTTTATGAAATGATGGAAAAAATTAAGAGAAGTTCTGCAAGAGTAGATATTTCAAAATTAAACACATGGGATACAACTGGTTTCGATATAACTGGAGGTTATATACTCAAAGTTGACAGACAAGATGATGACGAAGCCGCATGGATATCACCTTACAGAAGCGTGAAAATGGTTGTTCATTATCCTAAACTCGACTCATTGCAGCCCAATCAACTTGAATATATTAGCAATAAAATTTCAAATTTTGAACATGTAATGTACAGCAGTTATTACAAAGACCCGATAATTGGATACCGCAATTGGATTGACCTATCTTCGATGGTAGATTATGTAATTTGTACCGAAGTAACTAACAATATTGATGCCTTTTCGCTAAGTACATTTTTTTATAAAGACAGGGATGATAAAGACTCAACTATCCATTTCGGTCCCATATGGGATTATAACCTGGGATTTGGAAATGCTGATTATGCTCAGGGCTGGCACACCGATAACTGGAGGTATGTTTATAAGGAACAGTCTGGAGCAGCCCCTAAATGGTGGTATAATGTCTGGAACGACCCCTATTTCCTTAATGCAATCAAAGCCCGCTGGGTCGAAATTAGACAGTCCTTCATGAATACTGATTCTGTACTAAAGTATATTGATGAGCAAGTTGTTTTGCTTAACGAAGCCAGAGAAAGACATTTCCAGAAGTGGCCCATTCTGGGCACTTATACCTGGCCAAACTAC
>CAZVOS010000615.1:0-2608 GCA_964628845.1 uncultured Bacteroidales bacterium
AAATAGTTTTGTTTATTTTTCCATTATATACTGACAGTATGCCTGGCATTGTGATGCACTTTTCTGAAAAATTGATACGTGAGAGCAGCAGGAACCCCAGAAAAATTGGATTTATAGTACAGTCGGGCTTCCCTGAAGCCGTTCAGACAAGTTTTATCAAGCCCTACCTCGAAAAGCTCACCAAGCGCCTTAATGGTATTTACCTTGGCACTATAACCAAGGGAGGGGTTGAAGGCATACAAATGATGCCTCCCCTATTTACACGAAAGCTCTTTAAGCAGTTTAAGCTGCTGGGGAAACATTTTGCTGCACATGAAGCTTTTGATGAGGTATTAAGCAGAAAATTGGCAGGTCGTTACCGCATGTCAAAGGTTTCACGCACTTATTTCAGGTTTTTTAAACTGCTGGGGTTTACCAATTTTTACTGGAACTACCATCTTAAAAAGAATAATGCACTCAAGAGGTGTTTCGACAGACCTTTGGTGGATAAATACTGTGGGTAGGGTAGTTATACCGACTTGCTATCAAGTTACTTAATATAATTCACTTGCTTCGAGAACAGCACAAGTCATTTTTCTTGTTAGCGGTTTGGTATTAGGACTTATCCTGACGGCGTTTATTTGATATTTAATATAATTAACAAAAAACATGGTTAAATAACTATATATTTTCGTTTATGATAATCATAAATAGCATATCTTTGAAAAAAAAATTATGAAAAAATCAATTATCCTTATTGCAGTCATTATGACTTGCTACATGCCACTCAAGTCTCAGGTATTTTACCGGCTCGGTTACAATTTCGGCAAGGTGATTACCCCTGAATTTAATGAAACCATTGACCTCTACAATTCAAACAGGCCTTACCTTGACAAGAAAATGAATCATCTTGGGATTCTGCATGGGCTGGTCATCGGTATCGGGTTAAAGTTTCCCGAAAGTCCAATCTGTATGGAATTCACATGGTCCAACAGCCATAACGTTGTAAGTGCTACGGGCACAGACCCGAATACAAATGCACTGAGAACCAGATATGTAAAATACAGGCACAATTGTCTGAGTTATGCACTGCAGTTTCAGATAAAATCCCTCCCTGTTTTATGGTGGGGATTTTCTATAGATGTAAGCAGGTACAGCCAATACACACGTCTCGACACAACTAATCATTATTCATGGATGGACAAATCAATTATGGTCGAGGACAGACTATTTGTGGTGTATGAACTCCCTGTCAGTAAAAAAATCGCCCTGCAGGTACAACCCTACTTTCAGTTCGCCTGGCCACTGCTGCATGCAGAATACAGCCAGTTTGTAGATCTTGCACTTGATGTCCCATACTGGGAGGGCTATTCGCTATATTCAATACCTAAGAACTTCGGGCTTTTACTGACCGTTAAACTGGGTGGCGATAATGAATAAATCACAGTAATATATATATTAATTTATAACTATTTAGTCGGAGGCGCAGGTAAGAAAATATATTTCTAAATTTTATTAATTGTAAGCCGTAACTGGGATTATAAATTTATAAATTTAACATTATGAAACAGTTATCAGAGATTTTATTCCTCGGGAGTGGTGAGATGCAGTAGTGCAATCACAGTATGCGGACTGATTTTCACACAGAATTTTGCTGGTGAATTCTATTCCCTATACAATGGCAGGTTTAAACACTTGAGGGATTTTTCTGAGGGAGGGGTAAATTTCCCATCCATCAAATAAGAGCAGTTAGTGTCGTTTTCAAGACTCAGCGCGAATTTTGCCCATATTGGAAGTGCTGTTTGTGAACCTGAACCTTGTGAAATTGACATGAAATGAATATCAGGATTGTCTGCGCCAACCCATGCGCCTGCTGTAAACTGTGGCGTATAAGCAATGAACCAGCCGTCTGATTGATTTTGGGATGTGCCTGTTTTTCCTGCTATGGGCCCTTTTAATCCAAACCTGCTGCGTATAGCCCGGGAAGTGCCAATATTAATCACAGACTCCATCATATTTGTCATAATGGCAGCAACATCTTCAGTAAAAAGTTCGACACTCTCTTTTACCTCATCTTCATAAATAATTTCGCCTGTAGAGAGCCGGATATTTTTAATGTATTTGGTGTCTACGCGTTTGCCCCCATTAGGAAAACAGGTATAGGCATTTACCATTTCGTACAAACTTATGTCGGGTGTTCCTAAGGAGATACTTGGAACATTAGGAATATATGTGGTGATACCCATCTGTCGGGCCACATTTAACACATCCAAAATTCCCGCCCGAAGTATAACTTGTACCGAAATAACATTCAGAGAATAGGTAAGAGCGCCCTTCATGGTGTATTCACCCCGATACGAATTGTTTGCATTTCTTGGCTCCCAATCATCAAATTGGCTATACGCTTTCCTTTTATTTTTAAAATAATTACAGATGTTTACACCTTGATCAACAGCCGTTACATAAACTATGGGCTTAAAAGCTGAACCAACTTGCCTGGTGCACTTCACATGGTCGTATTGAGAATTACTAAAGTCTCTGCCACCAACCCAAGCCAGTACCTCTCCTGTGTTTTTTATGCAAATAAACCCTGAACGAAGCTGTGTTAAATCTTTTTTTATATGCTTCA
>CAZVOS010000616.1:0-2603 GCA_964628845.1 uncultured Bacteroidales bacterium
TGCCCAAAGCCCCATTAAAATAATCCATAATGATAAAGGAATAAATCTGTTTTTTCTGATAAATCCGAGATTATTTACACAGAACAATAACTTCAAACATATCAGAAACACTCTTAAAAGCGAGGACGTCAATATATACACTGTAAGTTTATCCCTAAAAGAAACACCTAATATGCTTTATTTGGATGAACTCAATAGAGGAGATGGCGTATCATATTTTAAAACATTAAAGTATTTGTTGAGGGAATATATGATGGAGTAACTTTAATGAAGTTTTTTTAAGTAGAAAGGGAAAAAGGGAAAGGAGTTATTTTTTTACAAAAATAAAAAACAAGTCATCAGAAAACTATCTTGGTTTACTCCCGACTTTTAGTCGGGGTGAGAAGACTCGAACTTCCGACCCCCACGTCCCGAACGTGGTACGCTACCAACTGCGCTACACCCCGATAATATTCATATATTCATAACGCTTTTTTTTCAATCGGGAAACACACGTTGTTTTTCTGCTACGCTACCTCCCGATAGCTATCGGGAGCACTACACCCCGATAGTGTTACAAATGTAATAATTTTTCATGTATTTAAAGACTTATCTTAAATAAAATTAATAAATAACAAATTAAAAATCAAAATAAAACGCTTACATCGTTGCCGATGGTATATAGTATGGATATCAAAACAAAATTCCTCTTTGGTTGTTTGGGTTTTTGTATTAAGAACATGCATAAAAAGATTTATGACCCTATTGAATACATAAAACGTTCAAGTTTGAGCAAGAGTCTTGAGGAAAAATAAGATGAGTGTAAGTCCCTCGCTCTTGCTCAGTACTCACACTCACACTGCTTTAGTCTCCCCGGCGGGGCTAAAATAAAACTTTTTCATAGATTATTCGAAAGTCTTATACTGCTTTAGATGTGTGATGAGATTATTTTTTGGTATCGTACCGTCTGTACTAAAAAAATATTTTCAGAAGAAATATAGATATTTTATCCTATAAATAATTTACTATTAAAAAATTTGTTTATATTTGCAATACTTATCGAAATTCAATAAGAATTGCAAATGATTACTTATGATAAATAACATCAGAAAATATAACTATATTGAAGAATACATCAATACTATTAGAGCAAAAGGGGGATATTCTTTTTCCTATTCTGATCTTATTAATGAATTTGATGTTTCAACTGCTGCGATTAATCTTGCCCTTCAGCGATTGAAAGCTCATAAAGCAATAGCTCAGGTAAGAAAAGGTTTTTATGTAATTCTTCCACCTGAATATGAATCAAAGGGAATACTACCTCCTGTTTTATTTATTGATGACCTGATGAAATCTATTCATAAGAGTTATTATATTGCTGTTTTGTCGGCTGCTACTTTTTATGGCGCTTCTCATCAAGCTCCGATGGAATTTTTTGTTGTAACCTCCGGTGATGCTTTACGAGATATTAAAACTCAAAATTTAAAAATTAATTTTTTGATTAAAAAAAATTGGTCAGAAGAATCAGTGATGAAGAAAAATTCTGATGCTGGTTATATAAATGTATCTACCCCAGAGTTAACGGCCTTAGACCTTTTGTATTACTCGGGTATTATATCTTTAAACAGGGCATATACGATACTTCAGGAATTGTATACGGCGTTAAAACCATCAGCTCTTTACAAGATAGCCAGTGATTTCCCTCAAGTCTCAGCAATACAAAGATTGGGTTATTTGCTTGATGTTTACCTTAAAAACGCCAAATTATCAGATGCCTTACAAAAAGTACTTTCGAATAAAAAAATTTATTACATACCCCTTTCATGTCATAAATTAAGGAAAGGGAAAACAAATTCAAAATGGAAAATAATTATTAACACCGAAGTGGAGGGCGACCTATGATACCAAAACGATATATTGAAGAGTGGAAGCAAAAAGTTGCATGGATTGATAACCAACAAATTGAGCAGGACTTGGTTATTAGTCGTGCATTAGTAGCTATTTATTCAGATAATTTTTTGAAAGAAAGACTTGCTTTTCGTGGTGGAACAGCCCTGCATAAACTATTCACAAATCCTGCCGCCAGGTATTCAGAAGATATTGACCTTGTTCAGATTTCTCCTGAACCTATCGGAGAGGTTCTTGGACACCTTCGCAAAGCACTTTCTTTCATTGTTGAGTCAAAGCCCAATATTGACAGAGGAGAAAGTATGACAACAATGCATTTTCATTTTTTGTCTGAAAATGAACAATCATTTAAGCTTAAACTTAAGGTTGAAATAAATTGTAGAGAACATATTGCTGTATTTGGATTAAAAAATATAGATTTCTCTGTTGAAAACACATGGTTTTCAGGCTCTGTACCACTAATCACTTATGAGCCGGAAGAATTGCTAGGAACTAAGCTTAGAGCTTTATATCAGCGTAGAAAAGGCAGAGATCTGTTCGACCTTTGGTATAGTCTTACTAAGCTGGAACTTGACCCTAAAAAGATTATAATAGCATTTTATAAATATATAGAATTCTCGCAACATACAATTCGACGCAATGACTTTCTTTCAAATATGAACGAAAAAATAAAAGATCCTGATTATGATCCTTACAATTTAAACATAGAAAAAAAA
>CAZVOS010000617.1:0-2599 GCA_964628845.1 uncultured Bacteroidales bacterium
CATCTAAATCAAAAATTGGCTATATTAATGAGTCAACGGCTGTTCGAAATGTGCTAACTTATTCTTTTACTCAAGGACAAGATTTTAAACATAAACTTAACGTTACAGATTTATTGTATCGTATATATAAATATTTTGATGCTATTAAACCATTTAATCCAAAAAGTGTTTATATTTTTAAACAAAATCATGCATTAAGAATCTGTAATATTTGTTATGATTTCCGTGAAGACTATAAATTATTTGAAAAAAATTATAATACTCTTGATAGAGAATATAGAACTAACCTCCTTAAGATTAAAAAAATTTTATTTAGATTAAAAATTCCAATCAATATATCAACTTTTATATTAAAATTCTGGAATTTTTTTTTAAAATTATTAAAATAAATATATATTATGGATAAACCCATTTTTGTTACCCGTCCTGCTCTACCCGAAATCGAAGAATTCCTTCCATATATAAAAAGTATTTGGGAGTCAGGGATTCTAACCAATAATGGCCCCTATCATCTAGAGCTTGAAGAAGCTTTATGCAAATATTTAAATGTGCCTTATATTTCATTATTTTCAAATGGCACATTGGCTCTGGTAACTGCCTTACAAACGCTCAGAGTTTCAGGAGAAGTTATTACAACACCATTCAGTTTTGCTGCTACAACACATGCATTGTGGTGGAATAATATCCAACCCGTTTTTGTAGATATAGAGCCAGATACATATACACTCGATGTCAATAAGATTGAAGCTGCCATTACACCAAATACATCTGCCATATTGCCGGTACATGTTTATGGATATCCTTGCAATGTGGACGAGATTCAAAAAATGTCAAACCGCTATGGGCTTAAGGTGATTTATGATGCAGCACATACATTTGCAGGAAAATTTAAGAACACTTCTATAGCTTGCTTTGGAGATTTATCCATCTTAAGCTTTCATGCAACAAAGGTCTTTAATACTTTTGAAGGGGGTGCTATAATTTGTCATGATAAAGCAACAAAACAACGTATAGACTATCTTAAAAATTTTGGTATTGCCGATGAAGTAACAGTAATTGCACCAGGTATAAATGCCAAGATGAATGAGTTTCAGGCAGCATTAGGGCTTTTGCAACTTAAAAAAATAGATACTTATATATCCGAAAGAAAGATATTATTTGATGCTTATATGGAAGCATTAAAAAATATACCAGGTATAACGCTTCCTTGCATTCCAGAAAACTTTGAAAGTAATTACGCCTATTTCCCTGTACTAATAGATGAAAAGTTATTTGGCAAAAGCCGAGATATGTTATATGAATCGATGAAAAATGAAAATGTTTTTGCAAGAAGATATTTTTATCCTTTAATTAGTGATTTTTCTACTTACAAAGGGCTCAAGTCGGCTACACCCAATAATCTACCAGTTGCTCATCAGGTAGCTGAGCAGGTTTTATGTTTACCTATCTATCCTGGATTGCTCTTGGATGATGTTAAAAGAATCGTGTCGTTCTTTAAAAATAATTCAGCAATGGGAAATCTAAACTCATTTTATTCAGAAAAAGAATTAAAGTTATTAAATTTCAAATCTTTAGGTGAAAACCTTAAAATAAGCAAAAGAGCTTGTTTTTATATTCCCGAAAACATATCAATAGGTAGTAATGTAAGAATAGATGACTTTTGCATATTTTCTGGACATATTAAAATTGGTTCCTACGTGCATATTTCTGCTTACGTTGCATTGTATGGACGCTTTGAAATAGAAATTGAGGATTTTTCTGGCTTATCTCCAAAATGCACTGTATTTAGTGCTTCTGATGATTTTAGCGGAGATTACCTCATCGGGCCAACTATTGATGAGAAATATACCCATATTCATACTGGAAAAGTTCATATAAAAAAATATTCTCAGGTAGGTGCTGGGTCAATCATTTTACCTTCTGTAACTATAGGCGAAGGGGTGGCTGTAGGTGCCATGTCATTAATTAATAAAAACCTTGACGATTGGAATATTTATGCTGGTATCCCTGCAAAGAAAATTAAAGAACGAAGAAAAAATTTACTCAAATTCGTTGACATAATAAATAAAGTTTAACAAATGTCTGAGTTTGCACCTGTAGTCATCCCCACTCTTAACAGGCATGAACATCTAAAAAGATGTATTGAGTCGCTTATGAAATGTAAACATGCGAACGAGACAGATATTTACATCTTTCTTGATTATCCGCTAAAAGAAAGTCATTGGCAAGGTTATAATTTAATAAATGAATATTTAAAATCTATTAACGGATTTAAATCAACAAATATCATACATCGCGAAACAAACTTTGGTGTTGTTGACAATTTTTTCAAATCTATAGCGTATGTTTTTTCTCGTTATGAGTATTTAATTTTTACTGAGGACGATAACGAATTTTCAACTGATTTTCTTTCTTTTGTTAATACAGGGCTTGAAGTTTTTAAAGATAGAGCTGATATTTTCTCTATAAATGGATACAACTATCCTGTTGATTTGGATAAATACGCCAAAGATATATATATATGGAAAGGTATCTCCGCATGGGGAATGGGTCTGTGGAAAAATAAGTGGGAACAAATAAACTGGAACTATGACAATAT
>CAZVOS010000618.1:0-2593 GCA_964628845.1 uncultured Bacteroidales bacterium
CAGTTTTAAATGTTTATGGTGCAGCAGTAGCAGCCGTATTTTCTTTTATCACAACATCTGCAGTTGTTTTCTTTGTGTTTCAAAAAGAAACACATTACACTTTCAAAACATTCTTTCCCAATAGAAAAGACATTAGCGAATACAAAACATATCTCTTAAGCTTTTTAAATAAAAACAAAGAATAAATGAGCAGATTAAATAAATTGTTAAAAGCTTTTTCCCTTATTGTGAAAAAACCATACTTGCTAAATCATGTATTAAACGACAATAATGTATTTAAAGAGCAAACCATTAAAACATACAATCTTCCCCATGGCTTACCTCAAATAGATTTAACTGCTCTGTTTCCTGATTTTAATGCAGAAGTATTTCCTTATGCCTTCCTTTCAGGAGGGTCTTTACCTACCGACCTGGCACTCTTAAAGGCCCTGGCAAAAAAGTACAATGTAACTGATTATCTCGAAATAGGCACCTGGCGTGGCGAAAGTGTGGCTAATGTGGCTTCCGTTGTGCCTCATTGCTATACCATGAACCTGCCCGACGAAACAATGCTTAAAATGGGCTTGTCCGAAGATTATGTGAATGCCCACAGGTATTTTTCTAAAAACCTGAATAATGTAACCCATATCTTTGCCCATTCACATGAATTTGATTTTAAAATTCTGGATAAAAAATTTGATATGGTGTTTATTGATGCCGACCACCATTACGAATCCGTTATAAAAGATACACAAACTGCTTTTAATATTATTAAGGACGGTAAGTCTATTATCGTATGGCACGACTACGCTTCTTCCCCAGAAACCATACGCTGGGATGTTATGAAAGCAATACTCGATGGCACTCCTAAAGATAAAAGAAACAAATTGTTTCATATAAGTCATACCCTCTGTGCTGTGTATCTGAACGATAATTTCCCTGTACAAACATTACAAGCTTACGCCATGCCCAATAAAGTTTTTAAAGTGAAATTAGAGAAAAAAGATTTTTATCCCTTTTAAGCCAAGTTTTGAATAAAATTCTTTATCTTCGTTTGTTTAAAAATTAAATAAAATGCTCCCTCATAAAATAAAATTATTATTACCCCTATTAATTATCAACATTAATTTATGGGCACAGTTAAATCCTATTAACAATCTTAATTACCAACAGACTTATAATTATGGCAATTTCAATTGTCCTTCGTTTAATTGCTTCAGTCTTAACTGGACATTGCCAAACAATTCTAACGACACACTTAAAGGATATAATGTTTACCGAAATGACGTGTTTATGCTTTTTACTACGAATACCGATGTTTCGTGCAATGGTATAACGCCTTGTTTGTATAACGACTTTTATAATTATATTCCTTTCTGGCTTAAGGTAAAAGCCGTTTACAATGCAGATTCTCTTGAATCTCCTGCTGTTGATTCAGCTTTGGTGAACGACATAGCTATTCACATATCTGAACTGTATGAAAGCACGTTTCGCATAATTACCAACCCTGTTAAATCAGGTGGGATAATCTCTATTATGCTACCAGCGAATAAAACACTAAGATGTATTAAAATAATCTCGGTTCACGGTAAAACAATAGCGAATTATAAATTGATTTGTAAAACTTCTCCTGTTAATATATCAAGCTTTGGATTAAGAAAAGGTTTATACTTTATCATCTTAGAGACTGATAAAGAAGTTTTTACTCAAAAACTGCTTGTCATTGATTAATAATAAAATTTTTTAACTTTGGATTATAAACTCGATTGTTTACTTGTTTGCCCAGCACGTGACACAACACAGTTTTATCACGAATATCCACTACTGGGTGTTGGATTTATTGCTGCATCTCTGATAAGAAACAATATACATACAGAAATATATGACCCTCTTAATGAAGCCATTACTCCGGAAAAAATGGCTGACATTATCAAAGAAAAGAAACCCCGTATAATAGGACTGAGTGTAATTTGTAATTCATTACCTTTTTTTTACGGGCTCACAAAAGAACTTCAGCAAAAATATCCTGAGGCCCTCATTGTGGCAGGAGGTCCTCAGATTACTTCAAACCCCGATATCATAAAAAAAATGAATATCAGATATGGTTTCAGGGGTGATGTTGAATTTGTTTTTGCTGATTTCTGCAAAGCTATATTAAAGAACAAAACACCTGTTCCTACTACTAATGGATTAGTGATAAATGATGAAAATTATTATATAATAAATCCGCCTGCTTTTATCGAGAACATCGATAGTGTTCCTTTCCCTGATTTCAATTTATATGAATTAGAAAAATACAAAAACATTGTTTTTTCACAGGAGAGTTGTTTTACACTAATCACTTCGCGTGGCTGCCCCTTTAACTGTATATTTTGTAATAAGATTTTCCAGACCAGGTACCGTCACAACAGCACATCACATATTATTGAAGCTTTAAAAACACTTATATCAAAAGGGATAAAAACAATTGACTTTGTAGATGAAAGTTTTACCCTTAAACGCGAAAGAATCACAGCACTTTGTAACGAAATGAACCATGCAACAATTTCTATTAACTGGGGCTGTTGGACCAGGGCAGACTTGCTTGATGCAGAACTTCTGCAGATAATGAAAA
>CAZVOS010000619.1:0-2568 GCA_964628845.1 uncultured Bacteroidales bacterium
GGTGAATCCTTTAGGTAGTAGCCCCTTTTATTAAATTTTTACTCGGTCAGTAGTGGTTTTTTTTATTAATAAACCAATGCTTATTCAGCAAGCACTAAATAATTTACAAATTTTGAGTTATTCAGGGAAGTTTAATATTCAGCTTTTTCTAGAAACTCTCTTGTGGCTCTTGTATAAACCACATCACTTGTTGCAGGTACTTTAATCTGAATTTTCAATACCTGCTGTCTCCATTTTAAATTTTCGTGTATGATGTAATAAGCAGGAACTTCAACAATTGTATCTTTAACAACTATAGGATAGCTGATACCTTTTGCATTTTTAAGAGCTGTTTCTTTATTCTCTCCACGTGATGATGATAATACCAATACTTCCAGCTCATTTTTATTATTGTTATTTGTTATTTCTATTTTTGGTATGCCCATCAAAATATCTCCTGTAGTATCATTTGCAAAAGCCAGATGCCCCAGTTGCAGGGCTTCGTTTTCGTAAATCAATTTCTGCAATTCATCTGTTTTAATATCGAGAATAATTTTCTGTTCCGGCTCTATATGACTGATATATCTTTCAGTTGCGACTGCTTTGCTCGAAAATGAACGGGCTACCTGAAAAGCAGATATTAAACATAACACTAAGCCAATAATCCACAAAGAAAAACTTGTAAAACCAATAAGTTTGCTGTGATACTTAAACCCAAAAACAAGCTTAAAACCATAATAAATAAACATTATTAAAGGTGTGGCAATTAGAAAAATAATACCAATAACAGATACGTAAATAAAGAAATCGGAGGGGTAAAACAAATTAAGAAGACTGGGTATAGATATACTTCCTATATTAATTTGTTCTGTACCTCCTATATGAAACGGAAATATATTGAAAAAAGAACTCAGAAAACCAATGATTAGAAAAATGCCAAGAAAAATAAAACTGACGCCAATAATAATGCCTATAGATTTTGCAAAATACTTTATCAATAAGAATATGAAACGAAAAAATCTATCTAAACCATTCCTTTTTTTTTTACCCTTAAATGTATCCTTAGCTTCGTCTTTAAATTCATTAAACTTCTCTTTGATGTCGTTAAGGTCTTCCCTGATGGTACTTTCAATATTTGATATATTAATCTTCTTACCCTTCATCTCTAGTTTTTCTTTTGTTGTACGGGCTTTGGGGACTATTATCCATAAAATAATATAAATCCATAAGCCAGTAGAAAAAAGCAGTGTGGTGGCTATAAAAATAATACGTATCCACAATGGGTCGGTATTAAAATAGGTGGCAATACCACTACACACACCTGCGATTATTTTATCTTCATCATCTCTGTATAGTTTCCTTTGTGAATCCTCGCTATTCATACTTTTTTCATCGCCTTTTTCTCCTTCAGCAAATTGCTCGGGCTTTCCCATTATCTCAACAACATGATTGACATCTTCAATTGTTATGACTTGCTTGGCATTATTAATTCTGGTCTGTAATATTTCAGATATCCTTGTTTCGATATCATTTATTATTTCATCCCTACCCTCTGTAGTTTCATAGCGTGCCCTTATTGTGTTTAAATATCTGAATAATAATTCATAAGCATCTTCATCTATATGAAATATGATTCCTGCAATGTTGGCTGTAACAGTTTTTTTCATGTCTATTTTGTATTTGTTTGATTTATAATTATATTATTTACAGATTTTATGAGTTCTGTCCATGTAAGTTTTAACTCTTCAAGAAACAAAATACCTCTTTCAGTTATCTTATAATATTTGCGTGGTGGACCCATTTTCGATTCTTCCCAACGGTATGTTAGAAATTGTTCATTCTTTAAGCGTGTAAGTAAAGGATATAATGTGCCTTCAACAACTAATAATTTTGATTCTTTCATTTCCTCTAATAAATCAGACACATACATATCTTTTTGCGACAATAAACTAAGGATGCATAACTCAAGTACACCCTTACGCATTTGTGCTTTGTTATTTTCGATGTTTAAATTCATGCAACAAAGATATATAAAATTTTTAGTACTATGTATAACAAAGTACTAAATTTTTTAAAATAATTATTAAGACATTGATTATCAGATAAATAATTTTGTTAATTTTTTTATCAATAATATTTTGATTAATAAATTACGATTTAATTTTTAGTTTTTCAAATTTTACTAAATTTGTATAGATTTAAAATATATTCTTAACATTCTTAATATGCATTTAAAAAAGAAAAACATTATAGTATATATAATATCAGTTTTTTTTATTTTTTCAGGTTTTATTGTGAATGCACAAAGCATTACTTTGGTAAGCCCTAATGGAGGAGAGGTATGGGAGGCCAATACCAATAAAGATATCGTTTGGACAGGTACAAATATTTATGGTTCTATTTATATTGAATATTCTCTTGATGGTGGTCAGAACTGGCAATATTTATACTGGGGCTGGAGTTCCGACACAGGAGGTACACATACATGGTTAGTTCCTTTTATACAATCAACTCAAACAAAAATACGGCTAACTTATTGGGATAATCAAACTGTGAAAGATGAAAGTAACAATGTTTTTGAGATCAATA
>CAZVOS010000620.1:0-2544 GCA_964628845.1 uncultured Bacteroidales bacterium
TGTATTATGCCATTCAAAAAAGTACCATTGGTAAGTATAAGTGCTTTGCATTTAATTTCAATACCCAACTGGGTAACAACAGCAGTTAATTTACCATTTTTGGTAATAACTGCTGATACAGTATCCTGCCAAAAATGAAGCTTATTAATTTTTTCTAGAGCCAGCCGCCAGTTTATTGTAAACAAAGTACGGTCAATCTGAGCACGCGGGCTCCACATGGCAGGACCTTTTGAACGGTTGAGCATGCGGAATTGAATCATAGAGTTGTCGGAAATAATACCAGATAAGCCACCCAAGGCATCAATTTCTCTTACTATTTGACCTTTGGCTATACCACCCATAGAAGGATTGCACGACATCTGAGCCATAGTCATCATATTAGATGTAATAAGAAGCACCTCAGCACCCAATTGAGCTGCTACCGCTGCTGCTTCGCAACCGGCATGACCAGCACCTGCAACAATGACATCATATTTTGGCAGCATCACTCACAATGTTTTACGTGGAACATTTTATAAATACGTATAAATCAACAAAATACACACTTTATAACAGTCTTAACTCAAAATAAATTACATTGCAAAGGTATATAATTTTTTTATTAAGCTCATATTTAACAATAAGCTAAAACATATTTTGTCACCAATTGTTGAGCGTTCCCGATTGTTGAGCGGAGTCGAAACAATCGGGAACATTAGTTTTGAATTTGAACAAGAGCAAGAGTGGGGTGGAAAACCTAACTAGCGGTTTACATACCGAAGGAATGTAGGCAAGCCAGTGGGTAAGTTTTTTAACCCGTAATTTTATGTTTCTTTATCACTGACAGGTTCTGCGAACCCTGTCAGGATAAAGAACAAAGTACGTACTACAATATCTACTTAGCTCACAGTGAAGCCCTGATTTGCAAACAAAAATCTTCTTTTTGCCGCATCAGTTTATTTTCGGCTTTAGTTTTATCACCATAGCCAATAAGGTGGAGCATCCCATGAGCCATAACGCGGTTTAATTCATTTTCAAAGCTTGTATCGAAAACAACGGCATTTTCGCTCACTCTTTCGGTGCTGATATAAATGTCGCCCGAAATGATTAAATCCTGCGCCTCATTATACGGAAAGGTGATGATATCAGTAAGGGTATCGTGTTTGAGATATGTTTGGTTGAGATTAAGTAAATAGGCATCGGAACAAAAAATATAATTTATTGTGCCAGTTTGTTTGTGTTCGGCTTCAACAATTGTTTTAAGCCATTTTTTTAAAATGTTTTTGTGTTTTAGTTTGATAGATACATCTTCGATAAAGAAGAAAACAGGCATTTAATTAGAGTTTAAGAATAATGTTTTGGTTTTTATGGTGTATCCTGTTTTGTTTTGCTTTTGCTGAGCAAACCATTGATGCGGTCGTCGGATATTTGTTTATTGATGCTCGAAAGCGTAAAAACAAGTTCCACACAGGAGCCGTTGTTGTGAAAAATAACATTATCGGCAAGGGATTTCATGATGTATATGCCCCGGCCCTCTGTTTTTGAAAAATCGGCATTGATATCCGTAGGGTCGGGTACCATATCCAGAGTAAAGCCATTGCCCTGGTCTTTTATCTTAAAAGAATAGCCCTCGGGTGTGATTTCAAATTTAAGAAAAACTTTTTTTTCGGGTTTGTTGTCGCTGCCATGATAGATGGCATTTTCCACTGCCTCGCAAACGGCAGTAAGTATGTTGCCAAAAAAATTGTGGTTGATATTGTAATAATCGCAGATATCTTCTACAAAGCGCTCTACCAGATGTATGTTGTTTTTACTGGCAGATAAAGTCAAGTGGTGCAGGTGGTGTAATTTGTCAAGCATCATAATCTATTCCTGAAAGTTATAAAAATATTCGTTAACCTTGTTTTTGTAAAATATTTTAAAAGAAGGAGGCACTGTTTTAAGGAGTTCTTCTTCCTTCAATTTTATGTTGTTATACTTAAAAAATTGATTAGGGTTACTATATTTTTGATTTTTTGCTTCTTTCGATTCGCGTTGTTCTTCCATCTCTCTTTCCATTTCTGCTTTTTCGTGTTCGAGAAGTCGTGTAAGTATGTCTTGTTGTCTTTTTATGGTTTCGCGGCTAATCATTTTATTGACTATATCTGATTCGGTTTGTTCCATCTTTCGTTGCAGCTCGTCTAATTCTTTGCTGTTGCCCATACCTTGTTTCTTAAGCTCTTCTGCCATAGCCCGCAGGTGGTTGCGTATGGCTTCCTGCTGTGCTGCTGCCCGTGCCAGTTGTTCACTCATTGATTGTCCGCCGCTTTTACCATCGGGTTGCTTGCCATCTTTAAGGTCCTGCATCATTTTGTTAAGAGCTTCCTGCATCTGCCGCATCGATTTAAACGAGGGTTTTCCCTGTCCTGGCTTGTTGCAACTTTTATTACAACTGCCACTCTGCGACATCTGCATTTGCATGTTTTGCATGGCTTCGTTGAGCATCAGTGCCAGATTGTTGATATGGGTCATCACATACTGCTGTTTGCTTGTGGCAAACTGTATATTGCGGGCTACAAGCGATTC
>CAZVOS010000621.1:0-594 GCA_964628845.1 uncultured Bacteroidales bacterium
TTCTTGAAATCTATACAGGCTGAATCTTTTTTGTTTAATTCTATATATGCATTCCCCCTTAAGTAGTAAGCGTAAGGACTTTTAGGACTTAAACCTATTGCATTTGAATAATCATCAATAGCACCACTATAATCTTTTAATAACATCTTTGAACGCCCTCTCTCACTATATGATTCTGTCATTTCATAATTAAGTTCAATTGATTTTGTTAAATCATCTATACAGCCATTAAAATTATTGATTTTAAATTTTGTTTTTCCTCTTTCAAAGTAAACCTCTTTGTTGTTTGGATTTAATACAATTGCTTTGGAAAAATCTAAAATTGCATCATTATAATTCTGTAATTTTACTTTGGCATAACCTCTTCCAGCATAAGCTGCTTCATAATTTTCATCTAATTCTATTACCTTGGTGTAATCATTGATTGAAGACATATAATTTTTTAAAAGGTAATGAGATTCTGCTCTGATAAAATATATAATAGGGTAAATAAATTTTAATTCAATAGCTTTTGAACAGTCTTTAATTGCTCCCTTATAATCTCTTAATAAATATTTTGATAATGCCCTGTAATAATATGAATGTCCTGCATTT
>CAZVOS010000621.1:604-2543 GCA_964628845.1 uncultured Bacteroidales bacterium
TTTGCATTATTATTTATATCATTTGAATAATCTTCTACCGCCTCTTTGTATCTTGCTGCAAAAAAATTCTTATGCCCGTCATAAAGGTAGGATTTGGGTGGTCCTTCTTTATATTCACTTGATAATTTTAATGTTCTTTCTTCCATTACTTTTGAATATTCAGAATGTTCTTTCTTATCAATAAAACAATTACCCAAGGGTGCAGTAAATGTATTCCCATATTTAATAGTATACCCGGCAACAATAAGATATGATTTTAAATTCTGTATTAAAATTGTAATAGCATCTGTTTGTTTATTCATAGATTTTAAGCATTCGAATAAACCAGGCATATCATAAGTCCCGAAAATAATATCATGAAAAAGTTTATCTTTAATTAGAAGAAATTCATTATCATTAATTAATAATTCATTAAGAAAATTTACTTTAATAATATTATTTTCTGAAATATTATAAATTTGGCAAAAATATCTTAAATCTCTTTTTAGCTGACAGAAATATAATTCCTTTTCTGTAATATAATTATTAATTTTTTTACAAATCAACTGTTGTTCCGCTAATCCTAAATTTTTTGAATCTTGTATTGCTATTTGCAAATAACTTTGTGAAATATTAGGATACTTTATTGATTTTAATGATTGAATGATTTTAAAATTTACCCTATCAATATCATACGCTAAGTTATTAAAAGGGTCCAATAAAATTGTATCGCTTAATTTAAATATTTTTAATAAGTTTATGGGTTTGGGTTCATCAAGTGATTTAAAAATAATGGGATCGCTTTCATCAAAAAAATATGCATATTTTGGTTGTTCAATCTTTGGTGTAATATTATCTGGAATTATTATTTTTGGTTGTACTTTGTTTTCATTTTCTTTTCCTGAATCTTTATTGTTTTGACAAGAAATGGCTAAAATAAATATAACTAAAATCGACAAAAATAGTTTATATATACTTTTCATAATTTAATAGATTTAAGTTGTTCAAAAATACTTTTTTTTAATAACACGTATATTACGTATATTATTTATTTTCTAAATGCAAAACGCAATATATTATAGCCCCAAAAAAATTTCTATCATAAGGACTAAAACTATACGATAGTTTATTACTCAGATGCACCGAAGATTTATCTGTTATAGTAGTTTTTCTGTATGGTTTTACTATATTGCTCATTATTAAAGATATTCGTTAAAAAATCTAAATATTGTCATAAATTATCTTGCAGCAGGAGAGGGAATCGAACCCCCGATATTAAGCTTTTTACACTCAAAAAGAATCCATTTCTTCCTGCTGTAAATATTTATATTGATTTTTTGGGTGGTTAAACAAAATTTTGAAAACAAATAGTAGAAAAAATTATTATTATAGTTTTATTCATATTATTTTTAACATTTCAATATATTATTAATGTTTTAAACGCAAAATAAAACCAATAAAAGGACAGTTTTGAACCTTGTATTTATTCTTTAACAACCCTTACCATTGTAGTACTTTCCCCTGCTATAAGTCTTATAAAATACATTCCCGACGCCATATCTATTGTCGGAATCATAACCTTATCCTTTACGCTGTTTTTGTAAATTCTTTGTCCTTTGATATCGATTATTTCTAAATCAACCCATATACTTTTGTTTGTTATTTCAACATACATTTCATCTGCAAAGGGATTGGGATATATCATAATAATGGCATCTGAAAAGAGATTATCAGAAGTGGAAATGATAACATTTACAATATTTGAAGTGTCGGATGTGCAGCCCGACAACTCCACAATAACAAAATAATCTCCATTTGCATCTGCTGTAAAATTTTGGTTAATAGCTCCACTAATAAGCCCATTCTGATTATGCCATTGATTTCCCAGGGGTGCATCAGAGGTAAGTATATTTCCGTTAAGAGAAACATAAGGTGTTTGAGGTTTATTATGTACAGTTAT
>CAZVOS010000622.1:0-2542 GCA_964628845.1 uncultured Bacteroidales bacterium
TTTCTTTAATTAAAGTTCTTTTATCAATATCGTAATCATTATCCAGTATTTGTTGAATGGAGAGTTCAAAATTGTCGAGAGTGGTATTAGCCAGAAAACCCAACCTGCCAATATTTAAACCAAGAACAGGAATTCCTGAGTCGCGTATAAAAGATATGGTGTCCAATAGTGTACCATCGCCGCCAATACTAATCAGGAAGCTGCATGGTTCAATTTCTTTATGGGAATTAAAAATATTGGGGCATGTTGTGAGATTAATAACATCTTTAATGTCATCAAAGAGGTTTTTGTAAATTGTTAAAGTGCAATTTTGCGTATCTAATTTATTAATGATATCAGCTACCAATCTTAATTGGCTTTCTTTAATTTTTCTACTAAAAATGGCTATTTTTTTCATGATAGTATTAAATAGGGGCTACAAAATTAATGAAAAAGCCCTTTTCTTTCATTTTATTTATGGAATATTCGAGGCGGAGTACTTTATCGTAATATGTAACCAAATCGACTCCGATACCATAGCTGTACAGAAAAGTATTAGACAATGTGTTTGAATACATCAGCAAGGGTTTATAATCGTAAGCGTAACCACAGTCGGCAAAGAGATTAAAATATAGTGCATAATGGAGCATATTGAACTTTTCGTTTTTAATAAAATTGAATTTTTTAATATGTGGTTTGATGATTTGATATTTGATGTTGTTTTTATTCAGAGCATAGCTTATGGCATCCACCACATAATATTCATAGCCCCTTACATAATCGTTTCCAAAGCCGAGTCCCTGTTTCACAAAGAATGGCTGAAAATCGTTATTGGATAGTTTTGCACGGAAGCCGGAAGCAAAAAACAAGTTGCCTGATATTTGAAAATATTTACGGATAGTACTTCTGATATAGAATGTATTAATTTTTTCGTGTTGCAAAATACCCAGACCAAGTTTTGTCATATCAAAGTCGAAGTAATAGCCATCAAGAGGATATGACTTATTATCGCGGTGGTCGTTCTTGAATAGGTAATAAACAGAAAAATATTTGTTAGTTCTCAGTCCTTCTTCTGAGTAATAATCATTTTGTTGAATGAGTGTATCAGTGAAGTATAAATTGTTATAACCCAATAATAGATAGTTAGTTATGAAAAAATCTTTTCTGTATGTAAGCTGTAAATTTGTTTTAAAGTTTTCGCGTATATAAAAATCGTTTACTCTGAAATATTCCTGTTTGTTGTTAAAAGTTCTGTAGGCAACTTCTTTATTTCTCGACAGACTAAAAGATAGTCCGAGTCCAAGTGTTTGATTTTTATCGAGATAGGGTATGTAGTAGCTGATGTTATAAATTTCTTCAAAACCTAAGCGGACTAAAAATCTGATATCCTCTCTTCTGCCTCTGAAATTCTGTTTTACAAAATAGAGTCCATAATTTATTTTGTTGAGGTCTTTGGTTTCCCACCATGTGTTGAAGTTCCTTTCGGACAGTTCAAAGATTGGAAAGGGCCATAAATACCATCGTTCAACAACACGTATTTTAATTATTTTTTTATTTCCATTGCTGAGGGTATCAATAAAAACGAAATTGAATAAAGAGGTATTGGTTAAATTTTCGGTACTTTTTTTTAGTTTAAAATCCCATTCTTCTTGCTTGATGGTGTCGTTTATATGGAATAATAATTCTCTGAAAATGATGTGGTTCTTAGTTCTTTTATTGCCTTCAATAATAATACTGTCAATAATAATATAATTATTTTTTTCAGGCAGAATGCTTGTTTTTTCAAATACTTTTTCCTGTTTAATAATGGCATAAACTTGCGACAGGAATATACTAAACGTAAAAGAAAAAAGAATGAGGGTTTTAAAAAACTGCATCTTAGGCGTTTACATATTGAGATAGTTCATCAATAGGTCGTAGCGGGTTTTGATATCATCCATATACTGAAATTCGGAGAAGCTGGCTTTAACAATGTAATTGTATCTGTTAAAAGTTTTCAATACATGAGTGATGTCAATTTTGTTTATTTTAATTGTTACATCAATTTTAATTGAATTGGGATATGAATAGATGTAAAGTCCTAAGACTTTAGCATCGTTTGATTCTATTATCTGGGATATTTCAGTAAGAGAGTAATCATTTTGATTAAGTTCGAGAATGATGATACCACCAGGGCTATCAAGAGAAATAATTTTTGAAAGGTTGTGAACAAGGTCGAGCAGCGTAACAATACCCAGATAGTTGTTTTTTTTATCGAGTACGGGTACCACGCTCAGATTAAGCTCTGAAAAAATACGTATGATATCGAAAATATGTTGGTCTTCGTTGATAAATGGTCTTGTGACAGATAATTTATGGTTACCCAGTGCCTCTTCGGGTTCATTGACAGATAAAATATCCTCTTCTGAAATTAGCCCCAGAAATTCAACATTATTGACAATTGGCAGGTGCGAAACTTTAAATTCTTCCATTAACGAGAGGGCTGTTGAAGCAGTGTCTGATGTTTTAAGAGGGGTAACAGTATTGCTGATAAGTTGTTTTGCAAGCATTTTATAATTAATTA
>CAZVOS010000623.1:0-2538 GCA_964628845.1 uncultured Bacteroidales bacterium
GGCTGCGGGTAGGTTTTACAACAGAATCAAAGTGTTCGAATTCTGGTTCAGACGGGTTGTTAGTGTTATATTTATACTGGCAGGATTGTACTTAATTTATCAAATATATATAGTATGATGGCCACGAAGATTCGAAGACACCAAGATACAAAAAGAATATTTGATGGAATAGTAACAACAATTAACCGATGGGTTTACCCGTTGGGCGTAAATACGAGAAATACAGCCACAAAATCATAAAGACACGAAAAAGCACAAAAAATTAACTTCGTGGTTCTTAGTGCCTTCGTGCCTTAGTGGCAAAATTTAAAAAAATAAAACAAATGGAAACAAAAAAAGAAATCAAAATCCTCATTTGGATTGCAGTTATATTTGGAGTAGCTTTTTTTCTGCCCATCGAGAGTGTTAGGTTCAACACGGCTATTGCCGCCACCATAGACCTTCTGAAGTGGTATGCCCGTGAGCATGTGGTTTTATGCCTTTTGCCGGCCTTTTTTATTGCAGGTGTTATTTCAGTATTTGTAAGTCAGGGTTCTGTTCTCCTGTATTTTGGGGCTAATGCAAAAAAATGGCTGGCTTATACGGTAGCTGCTGCATCAGGAACTATACTGGCCGTATGCAGTTGCACCATTCTGCCCCTTTTCTCAAGCATTCACAAACGCGGTGCGGGCTTAGGGCCTGCTATTGCCTTTTTATATTCGGGGCCTGCTATCAACATTTTAGCCATCATATTAACAGCCCGTATTCTTGGTTTTGAAATGGGAGTGGCCAGGGTTATTGGAGCCGTATCTTTCAGTGTGCTTATTGGCATAGCTATGTCGCTTATATACCGCAAGGAAGAAAAGATTAAGCGTGAAGAGCAGATGAATATACCACTGGCTCCCGAAAAGCGACCTATGTGGCAAACCTCCTTACATTTTTTTACTCTTGTCCTCATCCTTGTATTTGCTAATTGGGGGGCACCCTCCAGTGATGATTCAAGCAGTACCTGGTATTACATATGGGCTTATAAATGGTATATCACAGGGGCGTTCACTTTAGTTCTTGGCTATTCCCTCATCGCTGTTTTAAAAATCAAATGGCAGTGGGTAGTGCTTTCAGGTCTGGCTGTCTTAGGTTCTGCCTTGCTCTCCTCTCAGTATATTAAAAACACAAAATTAGCACCTCTTGTCCCCATGCTTGTAGGTATTGCCGCATTAAGCATTATTACACTATTAGATAAGCAAGATGATGAAAACAAAGAGTGGACACTTTCTACCTGGGGATTTGCCAAACAAATCCTCCCTTTGTTAGCTGTTGGTGTAGTTACAGCAGGTTTTCTTTTGGGTTCTACACACGATGGACAAACCATTGCAGGAATTATTCCCAACGAATGGATACAATGGCTTGTGGGAGGTAACTCATTCTTTTCAAACTTTTTTGCATCTATAGTAGGCGCCTTTATGTATTTCGCCACACTTACCGAGGTGCCCATTTTACAAGGACTAATTGCTTCGGGTATGGGTAAAGGGCCAGCTTTGGCTTTATTGCTTGCAGGACCATCTTTATCATTACCAAACATGCTTGTTATCAGAGGCGTTTTGGGCACTCAAAAAACATTGGTTTATGTTGCTTTGGTGATTGTTATGGCTACTATTTCAGGGATTATTTATGGGAATATCTTTTAAAGAATACACAAAAATAATAACAATTGAAACTTAACTTAGAATTAACATAAACTCATTTCAGACTTTAAATTAATGTCGTATGTTTGCAACATAAAACGATATAATACTCTTAAAAATTCTTTATCATGACGTTTTCAAAAAATCATAAATTTGACATAGAATCCAGACACATAGCCGAACTTTCTAAAGCATTGTCGCATCCTGCACGTGTGGCAATTCTTAAGTTCTTAGCCAAAACCAAAACATGTATTTCGGGTGATATCACTAACGAAATACCCTTAAGCCGTACAACCGTATCGCAACATTTAAAAGAGCTTAGAAATGCTGGGCTTATACATGGCGAAATTGACGGGCTTAAAATAAATTATTGTTTGTGTAAAAAAACAACAGAACATTTACGCTTGTTGTTTACTGAATTTTTAAATGAAATTGATGTGGATGTAGATTGTAATACAAATGGTTAAATAAAAAAAATATGAAAGTTTTAATTCTATGTACAGGCAACAGTTGCCGCAGCCAGATGGCTCACGGTTTTTTACAAAATTTTGCTCCTGATATAAAGGTATGTTCAGCAGGCACTGAAGCATCGGGCAAACTAAATGAAAAAGCTGTAGCCGTAATGAAAGAAATAGGTATTGATATAAGTCATCACACATCAGACCCTGTAGATTTGTATTTGGGAGAAGAATGGGATTATGTGATTACTGTTTGTGGGGGTGCTAACGAAACCTGCCCTGCATTTATGGGCAATGTAAAACACCGCTTGCACATTGGCTTCGACGACCCCTCACATGCCACAGGCACTGATGAATATATTTGGAGTGAGTTTCGCAGAGTAAGGGATGAAATAAAAGACCATTTTTATAAATTT
>CAZVOS010000624.1:0-2516 GCA_964628845.1 uncultured Bacteroidales bacterium
CCCCAAAGCTGTCCTATTGCTGAGAATGCCAAGGCACATTGCCAAAAAAATTACATACTCAACATCGATTTAAAAGATTTTTTTCCTTCCATCTCTGCTAAAAGGGTGAAACACTTATTTATGTCGCAGCTTTTTAAATACGACAACCAGATGGCTACAGCACTTACGCTGCTCACTACTTATAAAGGCAAGTTACCTACTGGTGCACCCAGCTCGCCTGTGATTTCAAACTTTATATGCTATGAGCTCGATAAATGCTTGCATACTTTTTCAATAGACAACAATCTTACATACACCCGTTATGCCGATGACCTTAGCTTTTCGTCTGATACATTTATAGAGCAAGATTTGCTCTATAAGATAATATCCATTATTATTGATAATGATTTTATGATAAATCCCCGTAAGCTTCATTTTAAATCGGCTCATAAAAAACAAACAGTAACAGGTCTTACCGTGAATACGAAAGTAAATGTGCCCCGTGAAATGCTTAAGAATGTAAGAGCTATGTTGCACAGTGTCAGAACAGAAGGTGTTGACAATGCTGCAGAAAGACATTTCAGAAAGTATAAGATTCAGACGGAGAACCAAGCCCCTTTTCTGATTTTTAGATATAAGTTAAAAGGATATATTAACTTCATAGGGCAGGTGAGGGGCAGGGATGATGTACTATTTAAGAGATTGGAAGATGAGTATTATTCAATGTTTCCATATTAAGAACTTCTTAAAGAAATAAATAGTAATCCTATTGTATATTATTTTTTTTATTAATTTTGTGTTATCTGATGCTTATTTAATATTAAATCACCTTTAAACCATACTATTATGCGTAAATATTTATTAGTAGCTTTTTTAATTATAAGTTTTACAAGTGTTTTTGCTTTTTGGCCTGTAGCCATATTTATGGATAATTTCAATGATAATTGTAACGAATGGGAACAGAAAAAAACTGGCAAATCCTCAGCTTTTATCAAGGACGGCAAATACGTGATGTCTTTTAATGACATCAATAACACTTATATCGTAACACGTAGGGTGGCCACCGAAAATGGAAGGTTTTATCAGATAAAGGCATCTGTTAATAAAAACAGTAATTCAGGGAACTATGGCTTTGGACTTGTCTTTGGATATAAGGATATAAGCAATCATTATCGTTTGATGGTTTTTAACACAGGCAGATACCTCGTTCAGAAGGTAGAAAATGGGACTAAAACTGTAATATTAGAAAAAATCACAAATACATTTGATAATGATGCAAGAATATTTAATTTTAAAATAGAGAAGTATAGAGATATTTTAAAATTCTATGTAAACGACTTTGAAATAGGGTCTAAAAGCAACATTCTTTTTTTTGGTGATTTTTATGGATTTTGTATCACGGGGAACTGCGAAATAGCAATAGATGATTTTTCTATAACGTCTGACAGACCTGATAATTGGAGTATGTTTGGAAATTTCAATAAAAAGAAAAAAATTCTATCTGATAGCTTTGATGACAACAGTAATATGTGGCCGATAGGCAAATCAGGAGCTGCTGATATTAATATTTCAGGCGGTGCCCTTAATATTGTAAACAATGCCAATAAAGGAATGCTCGTTATAGGCAAATCATTTCAACTGCACCCCGACAGCTCCTTTGTTTTTAGTGCCTCAATAAAAAAGACAAGTGGCTATGTGCAGAATGTTTATTATGGCTTGGCATGGGGATATAAGGACAGCTTAAACTTTTCAGTTTTTGTAACTAATGGCTATGGAAACTATTCAATAATTTCAATGAAAGATGGTGTGGGTAAGAACATCATTGACTGGGAAGAATCTATTGGTTTAAACCAGGGATGTGCCGAAAACGATATGACGCTTGTTTATAAACCTAAAGAAACGATGTTTTTCTTTAATAATTATAAGGCTCATTCTATGCCCTCTGTTCCTTTTCCTGTAAACTCAGATGTGAAGTTTTTTGTTTATGGCAATGCCAGTTTAAAAATTGATAAAACAAATATTTATTATATCTAAATATTTATCGGACAGCAGTGATTTTATAATTCTTGAGAAATTAAATGAGCACTTTATTACTAAAAAAGTATTTTTGTATTATAAACAAACAACAAATTCTATTTCGTGTTTCGATTTATTATAAAAAGGATATTTTACGGTTTTTTAGTGCTTTTAGGCGTCATAGTGCTTGTTTTTTTTCTTTTTAATGTATTACCTGGCGATCCTGCCCGTATGATGCAGGGGCAGCGAGCTGATTTATCATCTATAGAAACGGTAAAAAAGGAATTAGGACTGGATAGACCCTTGTATAAACAATTTCTGTTTTATATTAATGATATTTCTCCCTTATCAATTCATGAGAAATTCAATACAGCCAGTTTAATTTATCTTAATGAAGATAATTATAAACCTTTTTTAACATTATTTCCGGTAACTCATTCGAAGGTATTAGTGCTTAAAAAACCCTATTTAAGGCGTTCGTATCAAAGCCAGCGAAAAGTATCCGAAATCTTATCATCGGC
>CAZVOS010000625.1:0-2516 GCA_964628845.1 uncultured Bacteroidales bacterium
CATAATAAAAACAAAGATTGATGTTCCCATTCTGGTAGTTTTTAATTAATAATTTGTAAAATTAATAAAATTATATATAAATAATAATATATACCCGATAAAAAATTTCTGCCCAATTCTTGAAATAGCAATCTATACTCACTAAAGCTGAAAAGTATCGGTATTTTTATTATTGATTTGGATGAGAAATCTTCGTTTTATGTCAGTGTATGTTTTGTCATCCATTAAAATAATCATTTTTCTCGATTCATCAAAGAGGCCAATATTACGGTACAATTCAGCTATAAATATAAGCTCTTTTGAAATTTTGGGATTAAAAAGCTCCAATAATCTTTTTGCATTTTCATCATATAAACTTTCTTGCGTAATTAAAATTTATTTTTTAATAAATCTATAATCAATTGATATCATCATTAAACAATTATTATCAAACCTGTAAAAATCGCTTGGTTTCCCTTCTTCATCAATATCCAATTCATGATTGTTATTTAAATTTAAAGAATGGCATTTATAATGAGAGTTGGTAATACCATAGGCATAATATTTACCAAGTTCAAGAGAAATAAAAATAATATTCTTTATAGGAACGCCCACAATTAAAAAAGGATTGAGACCCCATGCTTTTGTTTTATGTGTACTTAAAGACTCCGATTTAAGTGGGATGTTAGGAATCACATACCCTTCACTTTTACTTTCCACATCATATAATTCATATATGTACATAAAATCGCAAGCCAATTTAAATTCAAACCAACGTGACCATAAAATGCGTTCGAAGCCAAATCTTGGGTTAATCAACCTATAATTATAGGATGTGGTATGAAAATATGTAGTATCATGAACAATGTTATCTTCTTTATCATTTGAGAAACTCAAACTTAACCTGTATTTAAAATTGCCATCTGTTAATTTACCTCTTAAAGTATACACAGGAGAATAACACAATTTTTCATCCTGATTAATATAAGGGGTTCCTAAGAAATCGGTATAAAGCATATACCCATTTCTAATTTTTGAATACCCCAGCCCAACATCAGCAAAGGATTCGGGCTTGGTACTTTTATAAAATTGGGCATAAGAATGGCACGATATAATACATAAAGCTATTGTAAAAAGAGCTTTATTTTTTTGATAGAATCTATGCATAAGATTAATTTTTATATAATTTGAGATACTCCTCTTTAAGTATTGAATACACATCTGTGTTTAAAAGGATATTATTTTTGAGCACGTTCTTTCTTAACACAGCTTCATGAGTAAACCCCGCTTTTAAAAGTACTCTGTGAGAAGCCATATTATTTTCAAAGGTTTCGGCATATATCCTTTCAATATCATAATTATCAAATAAATAGCCGACAAAGTTTTTTATACAATGCGTTGCAATACCTTTTCCCCAATATTTTTGGCCAAGCCAGTAACCTATTTCAGCATTTTTCCTGTACACATCTTCTTTAAGATGCCCTCCTATTCCGCCAATTGCTTTATCTTGTATGCATATTGCATATAATAATTTTGAATTCTCTTTCTGAACTGCCATCTTAATAAAAGCTCTGGCACTTTCCTCTGTATAAGGATATGGGAAAGCATCTCTTAAATTATCAGAAATTAATTTATTATTGGCATGCTGAACCAAAGAACTTATATCCTCAATTCTCCATGCCCTTATTTTAATATTTGAATTCATACACCTTAAAAAATCATATTAAAATTAGTCATTTTTTATGTATAAAATTATAATATTGTATTAAATATTTAAAATGATTTTTATTATTAATTTTATAATTTATTATACCTTTTTTAATGAACTTTCTTAAGTTACTGTATATTATATCTTTATACATATTAACGGGTACTCATGCCCATGCACAACTTACAAAAATAATGGGAAGTGTTAAAGATATTCAAACAGGTGAACCTATTCCTTTTGTGAATGTTTACTTCAAAGGCACTACGCTGGGTGTGATGAGTGATTTTAATGGTAATTTTTTTATTGAAACCTATAAACATACAGACACTCTCATTGCTTCATGTGTTGGGTATGAAGTACAATCGAAATATGTTCAGAAAGGTATATTTCAGAATATCCATTTTCAACTGCAAGCCAGCACGGTAAATCTAACTGAAGTGATTATTGTACCAGGCGAAAACCCCGCTGAAGTGCTTCTAAAGAAAATAATTGCCAATAAGCCCAAGAATCATCCCGACCGCTATTATGCTTTGGAATACGAGCTGTATACAAAAATCCAGATTGATGTTAATAATATCGGAGATGAATTTAAGGACAAAAGGAGTTTTAAAGATTTTCAATTTTTATATGATTATATTGATACCTCAACTGTAAATGGCAAAACATACCTTCCTGTATTTTTAAGTGAGGCCATATCGGATGTATATTCCCGTAAAGACCCTAAAGGATATGTTGAGATGGTAAAAGCCAGTAAAATATCCGGTATCGAAAATCAAAGTGTAAGCCAGTTGATGAGTGATGAATTTTTATCATTGCAACTTTACGACAA
>CAZVOS010000626.1:0-2513 GCA_964628845.1 uncultured Bacteroidales bacterium
AAATTGTAAAAAAAAAATAGTATGTTTGTTTAATTAATTCTGGTAATTTGATATGAACAAGAATCTTGACCCAAATACTGAACATTTGAACGATGCAGAAAAGGAATTTGAAAATAAAATAAGGCCTGGTGATTTTAGTTGTTTTTTTGGTCAGGAAAGTGTTGTTGATAATCTAAAAGTCTTTGTGCTGGCTGCAAAAAAAAGAGAAGAAGCTTTAGACCATGTGCTTTTACATGGCCCTCCTGGATTAGGCAAAACAACGCTTTCGCATATTATTGCTAATGAATTGGGTGTGGGTATAAAAATTTCTTCAGGTCCTGTTATAGACAAACCTGGTGATCTTGCTGGCTTATTAACCAGTCTTGAGACCAATGATGTACTTTTTATTGACGAAATACACCGCCTGAGTCCATTGGTTGAAGAGTATCTCTACTCCGCCATGGAGGATTACAAAATTGATATTATGATTGAATCGGGTCCCAATGCCCGAAGTATTCAGATAAAACTGAATCCATTTACCTTGATAGGGGCCACCACACGTTCTGGCTTACTTACTTCTCCTTTAAGGTCTCGCTTTGGAATTAACCTACGCCTGTCTTATTATGATGCAGGACTTTTATTAAAGATAGTTAAGAGAACTGCTGCTATCTTAAACGTAGAAACAAATGAAGATGCTGCTTACGAAATTGCCAGAAGAAGCAGGGGAACCCCACGAATTGCAAACCTTCTCTTAAGGCGTGTACGCGATTTTGCCCAAATTAAAGGAAATGGAATTATCGACATGCACATCACTTCTTATGCCCTTAAAGCTTTAAATGTAGACCAGAACGGATTGGACGAGATGGATAATAGAATCCTTACAACCATCATTGATAAATTTAACGGCGGCCCGGTAGGTATTACTACCATTGCTACTGCTGTAGGTGAAGATGCAGGCACTATCGAAGAAGTCTATGAACCATTCCTCATCATGCAGGGCTTTCTTATCCGCACACCTCGTGGCAGGGAAGCTACCATACATGCCTATAAGCACTTAGGTAAAATTCCCAAAACAGATCAAAACACATTATTCGAATAGTAATTTTCAATTTTAATATACTCTATGGCTATCATCTTAAAAAATGCCCTGTATTGTGATTATAAATCATTCCAACTTTCTTCAACCCACATTAAAGTTAATGCTGACAACAGCAAACCTCTGGACTTCTATAGTGATTACCATCTGATACCTCTCTTAGAAAAAGATGATGTTGTAATTGATTGTAAAGGAAAACTCGTTACCCGCTCTTTTGCTTGTGGACACCATCATGCTTATTCAGCACTGGCAAGGGGTATGGGGGGGCCTTTAAAACCACCAACTAACTTCTATGAAAATTTAAAGTATTTATGGTGGGCTTTAGACAAATCCTTAGACAAAGAATCCGTTGAAGCCAGTGCCTATGCTACTGCTATAGCTTGTGCTAAGAATGGTGTTACTTTTGTTATCGACCATCATGCCTCACCATTTTTCGCTCAGGGTTCATTAGAGGTGATTGCCAGAGTTTTTGAAGAAGTTGGTATCTCACATCTTTTATGTTTCGAAATAAGCGACAGAGATGGTGAAAAAGTTCTTAACAACGGCTTCGAAGCCACCGAAAATTATCTGAAGTCAAATCAGGGACTTGTGGGGTTGCATGCGTCTTTTACAATATCAGATACCACACTTAAAAGAGCCGTAGCCCTTGCTGAAAAATATAATTCAGGCATTCACATCCATACTGCCGAAGATAAATGCGACCAGAATGATGCTTTGAATACATATAACAAAAGAGTTGTGGAACGTCTGTATGATGCTGGTGTACTCAATTTTTCCAAATCAATTCTCGTACATTGTCTCCACTTGAGTGAAAATGAAAGGAAAATTATTGCACAAAGTCCGGTATATATTGCCCAGAACATTGAAAGCAACCTCAATAATAACGTGGGCTTGTTCAATGGTTTTGGCTTAAACCAAAACATTATGCTAGGTACCGACGGGATGCACAGCAATATGCTGCGGAGTTTTAAAGCTGCTTATATATACGGACAAACCACAGAAAATATATCTATGCTTCAAGCATACCAAAGATTTATTAAAGTACATGATTATATCTCTGAAAATAATTTCGAAGGTGATGCGGACAATAACCTTATCGTTCTTGATTATCAATCACCAACAGAAGTTAATTCGGATAATTTTCTGGCTCATTTAATATTTGGCATTGAACCATCTGATATACAGCATCTCGTATCTAAGGGCAAACTGATAATTGAAGACAGGAAGCTAACTACTGTGGATGAAGAAGAAGTACTGAAATTTACTCAGAAAGTATCCAAAGATTTATGGAAAAGATTTAAAAATCAGAAGGTATGAATACATTATATCCTTTAAAATTCAAACCCATTTATTTTGATAAAATATGGGGTGGTCAAAAGATAAAAACAATATTGAAAAAAGATTTCTCACCTCTGCCCAATTGTGGCGAATTATGGGC
>CAZVOS010000627.1:0-2510 GCA_964628845.1 uncultured Bacteroidales bacterium
AAAGGCCAAATAAACCGGGGCTTGAGGGTAGCTCGCCCGATCCCGGAGGGTAGGCCGATAGAGGTTGTTTGCGAGAACAATCCCAGATAAATGATAGAGCACGACAGAACCCGGCTTACAGAATAAAGTATGGATGCGGTTTTTGACTGAGTCAAAAACCGCATCCGATTTATAATAATAAAGGTTTTAACTAGTTATTCTTCAGATAATTAACCAGACCTTTTGCCTCAAACACAGCTACAAGCTGCTCTGGCAGTGGCTCAAATTTGAAAATTTTATCATTAATAATGATTTCTCCTTTCGTAAAATCTATATGTGTTTTATCCCCTTGTTTAAAATTGTTTACAGCATCAGGAACAACAAGTATGGGCAGTCCCTGATTGACCGAAGAGCGGTAAAAAATACGGTTCACCGACTTACAAATAACTGCTTTAACACCTGCATGAGCAAGTCCTACAGCAGGATGCTCACGGGAGCTTCCGCAACCAAAATTATCTCCGGCAATGATGATATCGCCTTCTTTTATATTTTCAGCAAAAAGCTCATCAAAACCTTTAAATAGATGAGGCATGATAGCTACAGGGTCAGAACTTAGTACAGTATATGTAAGGTTTCCTGCAAACATCTGGTCAGTATTGAGGTTATCAGCATCTGCATAATTCCATACGCCCTCTGCTTTGCGGTTTTCTCCTTTTGCTACGGATACAGAAGCTGCAACGGCTACAGATGTAACAAACTTATCTGTTGCCTTAACACCTCTTGGGTCGGTAATTTCTCCATATATTGATGAGTAGGCCACTGTAGCAGGGCTTGCCAGATAAATCGAAGAATTTTTATTACCCATCCTGCCTTTAAAGTTACGGTTGGCCGTAGATATTACTGTAAAACCATCAGCAGGTATCCCCTGCCCTGTTCCCAGACATGGGCCACATGAGGAAGCCAGTATTGTTGCCCCTGCTTTCATTAAAGATGTGATATAGCCATTTTCAATGGCTTGCATATAAATCTGTTTTGATGCAGGTATTACAAGTAATTGAAAATCTTTTGCTATGTGTTTGCCTTCTAAAATTTCAGCAGCTATGCGAATGTCATCCAGACGCCCATTGGTACAAGTACCAATAACTGCCTGATTGAGTTTGATTCCTTGCACTTCTGATAATGCTTTAACATTTTCAGGGCTGTGAGGTGCGGCTACCACAGGGAATATTTCTGAAAGCTCAATAATAAGTTCTTTCTCATAATGGGCATCAGCATCTGCCCATATGCCATGTACGGGTTCTCCTAAATGAGAAGCAAGTACTTCATCTGCTGGAAAAACGGCATTTTTAGCACCCATTTCTGAAGCCAGATTAGTAATTGTCATTCGTTCTGAAATACTGAGAGTTTTAACACCCTCACCATGAAACTCAATAGACATATAGTTGGCTCCATCAGTACCTATCTTTCCTATTATCCACAAACTGAGGTCTTTGGCATAAACCCCTCTGTTAAGTTTTCCTTTCAAAACGATTTTAAATGATTCAGGCACACGAAACCATGTTTCTCCTTTTTTCCATAGACCTGCCGATTCGGTACGGTCTATACCTGCTGCCATGGCATTGAAAGCACCAGCAGTACAGGTATGACTGTCGCTCCCTACTATAAGCATTCCCGGACGGGCATATGCAGCCATGAGCTGATGACAGATACCTTCGCCAGCATCATGAAATTTTTCTATATGCTGTTCACGGGCAAATAGTCTGATTGAATTGTAATCGTTAGCCAGTTTGGCATCGGTAGGAGGTGCATTATGGTCGAGTGTAATCAGCAACTGATTTGCATCATAAACTTTTTCACCACCCATTTTCTGAAAGGTTTTACGAATACTCTCTGTATTATCGTGAGTAAGAACGATATCAGGTTTTTTAAATACAATGGCACCCATAGGAGCACCAAATATTTTTTCTGCAAATGTTTTTCCCATAATTATAGTTTTATGATTAATTAAATAAGATTCTATAAAAGACCACCATTTCTGTAAATTTCAATCTGAACATCAGTAAACTTATTTATATCTGCTGTTTTATTATTATTCAAATTTGTTACTTTTCCTGCTGCCATATCAACACTTATGCGGTCTCCATCTTTTAAATCAAGGTTTTCTATAAGCCCTTGTTTATAGGTCAAAATAGGAAAGGCGGCATTGATGGCATTTCGTTCATAAATAGCCCCATACGATTCGGCTAAGATACACGAAACACCAAGTGATATAAAGCAATCAACAGCTTGCTGACGTGAACTGCCTGCACCAAAATTTTTACTTGTGATGATGATATCGTTTGCTTGAGCTTTTTTGGCAAAATCTTCATATCCCTTTAGGTTATCGAAAGCATACTGCCCCATTTCATTTATATCAGTGATAGTCAGATAGCGGTTATGAAATATCATATCAGTGTCGATGTCATCTTTCATAATAACCCAAACCCTACCTTCTACTGTTAATGGCTTGTCTTTCTGAACTTCCTTTTTAA
>CAZVOS010000628.1:0-2504 GCA_964628845.1 uncultured Bacteroidales bacterium
CTGTTACACCCAATAGTTTTCAAGACTACCGCAATAGACCACTCTGCCATCTCTCCGCTGCAAAAATAATATAATTATCAATACAAAAAATATTTTTTATTGTAAATGGAAATCTTTTTTAATTGCTCTTTTTAGAAGAATATTTTACTTTTGCAAAAAAATTAATAAAATGAAGATAGGTGTTTTAGGTGCAGGACATTTAGGTAAAATTCATATCAAATGTTTAAAAGAAATAAAAGAATATGAACTCATTGGCTTTTACGACAGCGACTTAAATAATGCTGCATTAGTTGAGAAGGATTTTGGTATTAAGAGCTATAACAGCATTGACGAGCTCATCGAAAATGCTGATGTTGTTGACATAGTAACTCCCACAGTTTCGCATTTCGATTGTGCTTCAAAAGCTTTAAAAAAGTCAAAACATGTTTTTATCGAAAAACCACTCACTACTTCTTTAACAGAGGCAAAGGATTTGATTAAAATTGCTGATGAAGCACATGTTAAGGTTCAGGTAGGGCATGTAGAGCGTTTTAACCCCGCATTTCTGGCAGCATTCCCTTATTTTAAAAACCCCATGTTTATTGAAAATCACAGACTGGCCGAATTCAATCCAAGAGGATGCGACGTGCCTGTAATACTTGATTTGATGATACATGATATTGATATTATTTTAAGTGTGGTAAAATCTGATATTAAAAAAATCAGTGCCAGTGGTGTAGCAGTGATAAGCGATACCCCTGATATTGCCAATGCCCGTATTGAATTTGAAAACGGATGTGTTGCCAACCTTACAGCCAGCAGAATTTCGCTGAAAAATATGCGTAAGTCCCGTTTCTTCCAAAAAGATGCCTATATTTCCATCAACTTTCTCAAAAAAGAAGCTGAAATTGTAAGCATGTCAGATGTTATAGACGAGAACAATCCTTTTGCTGTAATCATAGACCCAGGTCAAAATAAAACTAAAAAACAAATCTGTTTTAAGAAACCCGAAATAAAAGAAACCAATGCCATAAAAATGGAACTTGAAACTTTTTATCATGCCATCAAAAACAATACAGAGCCACCTGTAACAATCTACGATGGTTATAAATCACTTGAAGTGGCCCATATAATCATTGATAAAATAAGTGAAATAAGTATCCAGAGCATTTAAGAAAAAAAATTCTCATTTATTTTTCTTCTTAACAATATTTAACAAAATCATTCGTTTATACAAACTATATAATCATTTAGTAAGAAGGTGATATATCAGAAAATTTTACATTATTTATTATTTTTTCTTCTAACAATATCTTTTCTAAGTTGCAAGAGGGAGGACTTAGATCTCACACCTTCTTATATTCAGATAGATTCAATAACTTTAGAGACCAATTCGCTGCAAGGCACGTGCTCTCATAACATAAGCGATGCATGGATTTATATTAATGATGAGATTCAGGGCATCTATGAGCTTCCTTGCAAATTTCCTGTTCTGGCTGAAGGCAATCAGAAATTAACTGTCAGGCCAGGTATTAAAATAAATGGTATTGCTTCGACACGTATGTTTTACCCCTTTTATGAGCCGGTTACCTATAATATTCATTTAGTTAAAGACAGTACTGTTTACCTTAATCCATCAACTACGTATAATCCCTCAGTAGTATTTGCCTGGCTCGAAGATTTTGAAGACGGGGGTATTTCTCTCGAAAGGACTAATAAAAGTCAGGTTGATATTGGAAAAACATCTGATATGTCGGAAGTTTACGAAGGTAATTATTCAGCCAAAATTGTTCTGGATTCCAACCGTGTATTATTTGAATGTTATACAACCGAAAATTTCGTATTAAACGGCAATGCCATTAATTTTCTTGAATTAAATTACAAGAATAATTATGATGTGTATGTGGGTGTTTTTGCTTATTTATCAGGTCAGACCATACAACGTTCTGTACTTGTTCTGAATAAAACAGACTACTGGAAGAAAATCTATGTCAACTTAAGCAATGCTGTTCAGGAGAATATTACAGCTCAGGATTTCAAAGTTTTTTTTGGCATAGTAAAGGACTCTGCTGATGTGCTTATCCCAACAGTATATCTGGATAATATTAAACTCATACATTATTAAAAGATGAATAAAAAGCTACAGGTAGTTCGTTATGTCTTAGCCGATATTATTGCATCTATACTGGCATGGGGGCTTTTCTTTGCTTATCGCAAGCTGTCAGTGGCCGACACACATACCGAAATTACAGAGCAGATTCTCTTTGACAATAATCTATATCTGGGTTTAATACTCATACCCTTATTTTGGTTGCTCTTTTATATTTTTACAGGCACATACAGCAACATATACCGCAAATCAAGACTGAAAGAGCTTGGGCAAACATTAACAGTGAGTGTAATCGGTGTTGTTATCATATTTTTTCTTATTCTTCTTGATGATGAGGTGGGAACTTATTTGTTTTATTACAAATCTTTTCTGGTTTTATTTTGAACAACTTTTTCAAAAAAGGTTATTCAAAATT